>CACXHC010000280.1 GCA_902767285.1 uncultured Ruminococcus sp. | reverse complement strand
ACAAATCATAGCAACAAAAACGACTGCGTACTTGTGCAGTCGTTTTTGTTTTATTTTATAGAAAAGTTCGTTGAACAGCATAAAATTTATATAGTAAAAGTTTTTTGCTTCTTTTTTTTCAAAAAAAGAAGAAAAAATAAGCAACAAAAGGAGCTGTTTTTTTCACAGCCCCTTTTGTTTTATTTTATAGAAAAGTTAGTTGAACAACATAAAACTTATATAGTAAAAGTTTTTTTTGCTTCTTTTTTTTTCAAAAAAAAGAAGAGAAAAAGCACAAAAAGCTAATGATTTATACGATTATGTCATAAGCATGAGGTATAACCTGAATGGTAAGATTTTTATGGCTGCCGCCGTCCTCGCCGTCGGCAGTCCATTTGACCTCCTCGGCTGAGGAAAATCTGACTGCTTTTGTGGTGAACTTGATTATATTTGGACAGTCGAGGTCTTGAGTTAATATTGCTGTGAGAATATTTTGAATATCTGAGGGCGAGTCCGGTTTTTTGATCAACACGCACTCAAAAAGACCGTCATTAAGCAGAGGTTCGTACTCGAATCTGTTACGCATACCGGCTATTGATGTTGTATTCGACACAAGCCCTAAAATGAAATCATCTTCAGTAACGAACTCTTCACTCTCGACTTTCATGTGATAATAAGAGTAATCTTTAAATCTACGTATAGCCTCCATTATATATGCTGCGTGACCAAGCTGGTTTTTCATCTTTTGCGGAGTTTCGTAAGATACGTCCGTAAACATTCCAAATGCGGATATATATAAATATGGCTTGTCGTTGAATTTTCCGCAGTCGCAGCTGATTGCTTTTCCTGTTACGATTTTTTGTGCGGCTTCGGGAATCTCAAATGGAATTTCAAGACTTGCTCCGAAATCGTTTGTAGAACCACACGGAATATATCCAATCGGCACACGGTCTTTTTTTGGAAGTTCTACCATACCTTGAACCGCTTCGCTGAGAGTTCCGTCACCACCACACACGGCGATAACATCAAATTCATCTGCTCTCTTGATTATAACATCATGAGCATCAAATCTTTTTTGTGTGGGATATACGGTTACATCATAACCGCCTTTTACCAAAATATCGACTACTTGCCACAATTCCGCTTTTATTGCCGATTTTCCCGATGCACCATTAAAAATTACAAGTATTTTCTTATTATCATTCATAAATTATCCGCCTTTCTTTGCCGAGTATGTTCTTAAAACTTGTTTTGCAACCTCAAGACGTGATATTCTCATATCCATGGCTTGCTTTTCAATATACCTGTGAGCGTGTTCTTCGCTCATCGCAAGATACTGCATAAGCAAAAGTTTAGCCCTGTTTACAATTTTTTCTTCCTCAAGACTTAATTTGAGCTTTTCGTTCTCTTCCGATAACCCAACATATCTTTTTCTTGCAACTTTCACAACTTCAATAAGCTGAGAAAACAACATCTTGTTTATAGGCTTATTTATAACCACAACTCCGCTTTCATATACCTGATTGCCAATAAACAGTGATTTTTTTTCGGGAACAATTATAACTACTCCACAAATTGTTTCTTCACTTATTTTTTTTGCTAAAGATATGCAGTCGCACTCATCTACAGGATAATTTATAACTACAATATCATAAAGAGTGCCGTTTGCGTGGTCGAATGCCGATTGATAATCGGTAACCACCGCCCCTACTTCGCAAGAATTTTCCTCAAGCAGACTTTTTAGTACGTTCACCGCCGAAGTTAAATTCGACACAATCAAAACTTTGCTCTTCATTAATAATTCCCCAAAAACGAGAACTCGGGAAGTTCTTCCGACAATGCACACAACATTCGGCGATTGTTTTCGTTTTCTCTTACGTTGCCTATAAAATCAAGATAAAATAAATAATCAAACTGAGAATCCGGAATCGGACGAGATTCTATTTTCGTTAAATCAAATCCATGTGACGCAAATCTGCTCAATACCGTATACAGCGAGCCGGGACGATTTCTCAGCGTAAAACACAACGAAATTTTGCCGGCACTCTCGGTTATTATCGCCTTTTTCGAAATAACAATAAATCTTGTGCAGTTGTTGTCATTGTTCTGAATATTTTTATCGATTACCTTTAAATTATATTCGTCAGCCGCTCTTTTAGTACAGATAGCCGCCCAATTTATGCGTTTTTCTTCAGCGACAGTCTGAGCCGCCGCCGATGTGCTTCCAACCTTTTTTGTTTTATATCCGTTCTCGCTTATGAACAAAGAACACTGAGAAAGCCCCTGTTCGTGCGAAAGAATCATCTCAATATTTGAAATATCGGTTTGAGGAATTGCACACAGACAATGTTCTATGGGCAGATCAATTTCACCAACAATAAAATATCTGTATTTCAGTATGAGGTCATACACCCTCGACACCGAACCCGCCGAGCTGTTCTCAACAGGCAAAACACCGAAATCACACTTATTTGACGCAACCGCCTCAAAAACTTTATCGAAATTCTTTTCAAGACTTATTTCAGCATTTGGAAAAAATTTCATCGCCGCCAAATGAGAATTTGAACCTGCCGCACCCAAACAGGCGATATTCCATTTATCGCTTTGAGTGTCGAGCTGTTGTTCTGCATTTTCGATTGTGTTTCTTAACTCACTGTTTCCGTTGACAATTCCGTATTGAAGTTCTCTCGACAAAGCAATAATATTCTCGTACAAAAGTCTTGCGTAATTGCCGTACACTCCGGCACGCTCCTCAACACCTCTGAGAACTTCTTCTTCTCTCGCCTCGTTGAGAATAGGCGTGTTTGAATTTTTTTTGCTTTCGGCAACCGCCGCCGAGCAGTCCATTCTCTGTTTAAAAAGCTCGACAATTTGAGCATCTATTTCATCTATTTGCTGTCTGATATTTTTAAGCTCCATCAAAAAAAACCTCTTACATTAAATTTATTACGGCGATAGCCGCCGCAGATTCGATAACAGGAACAGCCCTCGGAACAATACACGGGTCATGTCTGCCCTTTATAGACAAAACCGTATTTTCTTTAGTTTGCAAATCAACCGTTTTCTGCTCCATCGATATTGACGGAGTAGGTTTCATGGCTGCTCTGAAAATAATGGGCATACCGCTTGTTATACCGCCCAACGCTCCGCCGTGATTATTTGTGCGAGTACGGACAATCCCGTTTTCGTCATAATAAAACTCATCATTATTTTGAGAACCCGTCATCGCAGAACCCGAAAATCCCGAGCCAAACTCTATTCCCTTAACCGCCGGAACTCCGAAAACTGCCGATGATATTATATTTTCCACTCCGCCGAACATCGGGTCGCCAAACCCTGCCGGCACTCCCTGAACAATGCACTCAACAACTCCGCCTATACTATCGCCATTTTTACGAACAGTTTCGACTGCCTCACGCATTTTTGATTCTACGCTTTCATCAACAAGGGCAAACGAAGATTTATTTAATTTTTCGACAAGGTCTGTCGGGATTCCCACAGGGGCAAACGGAGTATCCGAAACATTTCCGATAGAATAAATATGAGCGGCAATATCAATTCCCTTTCTTTTGAGAATTTGCCTTGCGACTGCTCCGGCAAAAACTATATTTGCCGTAAGTCTGCCCGAAAAATGCCCTCCGCCTCTTATATCATTATGACCGCCGTATTTTACAAAAGCGGCATAATCGGAATGAGCCGGACGGGGCGAGTTGAGAATATTTCCGTAATCACCCGAGCGAGTGTTTGTATTGCGAATCACCGCACACAGTGGCGAACCCGTGAGAGTATCGCCCACCATACCCGAAAGAATTTCGGGCATATCGGCTTCTTTTCTTGGAGTTGCGGTTTTATCTCTGCCGGGAGATCTCCTTTGCATTTGAGCATACAATTCATCAAAATCTATTTTCTCACCTGCGGGCAGACCGTCAATAACAACGCCTATCCCCTCGCCGTGGCTCTCTCCAAAAATAGATATTCGTACTTTATTACCAAAAAACGAACCCAAAATTTATTCACCCCGTACTTTATCAAGATCTTCAAAAAAATTATCGTAAGATTTCGTTATACTTTCTTTATCGGATATAGTTATACCGTTTTCGCTTTTAAGAGCGGCTATCGCCATAGACATAACAATTCTATGGTCGTTACAGCCTTCGGCAAATCCCCCCGATATTGTATCTTTTCCGCAAATAATCAACGAATCTTCGGTTTGTTTTATATCGGCACCGCAAGCGGAAAGAGCGTTTGTCATAGCAGAAAGGCGGTCGCTTTCTTTCAAACGCACTCGCTGAGCATTATATATTAAAATTTCGCCTTTGGAGTACGCACCCAAAACCGAAAGTATCGGCACAAGGTCAGGAATTTGCGACGCATCAATATTTATTCCGTTAAGTTGATTTGCTTTGCAATAAACCGTATTTTGTTCAATATAGATATCCGCACCGACTTTTTTTAAAATATCGGCGATTGCCTTATCGCCTTGACGAGAATCCATTCTCAAGCCGTTAACGGCGATTTCGCCACAGATTGCCGCTCCAACTAAAAAGAACGCCGCCTGTGACCAATCCCCCTCAGTCGTATAGGAACACGGTTTATAGGATTGATTTCCTTTTATATAAAAATCCCCGTTTTGATAGGAGATTTCAACACCGAATTTTTTTTGAACATCGATAGTCATATCGATATATCCTTTAGACTGAAGTTCCGATGTAATATGAATAACGCTGTCGCCCTCAAGAATCGGAAGAGCGAACAACAAGCCCGTAATAAACTGCGAGCTTATATTTCCGGGAACATTAAACACACCCGATTTTAGATTTCCGCTTATAGAGAACGGCAAACCGCCTTCTGTTTTGCGCTGAATACCATGCTGAGGCAGAAGCTCGCTGTACACTCCGAGAGGACGCTGAGGAAGTCTGCCCTTGCCGATAAATTCGGCACTGACACCGCCTGCCGCCGCTACGGGAATAAAAAATCTAACAGTAGAACCCGACTCCCGACAATCGAGAACACAATTTTTATTACAAAAAATATTTTTTCCGTTGATGACAACGGAATTTTCGTTTACAGTGACATCTGCACCAAGAGCCTTTATGCAGTCGATAGTCGCAAGAATATCTTGTGAAAAAGCGACCGGCGAAATCACGCTTTCGCCTTTTGCTAAAGCCGCACAGATAATTGCTCTGTGGACATCACTTTTTGACGGCGGAGCTGTTACTTCGCCATGTATTTTTGATGGATATATTTTTATATTAGACATAATTTCAAAATCCGTTTCTGCTAATCACACTCGCTAATTGCAACGCAAAAAGCAAGCGTACACGAAGGTACTGTGAAAAATTGGCTTTCTTTGCTTTCTTGGCTTTCTTGGCTTTCTTGGGAAAACCTTTTTTGAAAAAAAGGTTTTCCCAAACCCTTTCCAAAAAACTTTAATTGTGTAAAAAATATTTATTT
>CACXHC010000279.1 GCA_902767285.1 uncultured Ruminococcus sp. | reverse complement strand
GGAGCATCATTATGGGGATAGTGATGATAGAAGAGAAAGTGCCTGAAAGGACAGCATTAGCGGCGATGTCCTGACCTTCGCCGATCATCTCGGAATAGTTGAGAACCACGCTTGCGATGGGGCAACAGCAGATGATATAAAAAGTCATTTTAAGGTTGATGTCGAGTGGGAGAAAAAACAAAATAGCAAAGCCAATCAACGGCATTATGAATTGTTTCATTACGATGACGATGTAATTCATTTTGTTGATGAGCATTTTTCTGAGCGGAACACAAGCAAGCCTCATTCCCATAATGAGCATACACATGGGAGTTGTCATTCGTGCAAGAAGAAACACCGCATCGCCGAAAACATTTCCGCCGATGTTCGTATGCGTGAAGAATAGTGGGAGTGCTATGTAAAGAGAAATCATTGACGGATTGAGAAAAAAGTTCTTTGGGCGAATATACTTTTTGTCGTTGGCGATTATTGCCGAAGCAATCGTCCAGCCCAGAAAATTCATCGAAATGCTGTACACTCCCGAAAAAACTACTGCATCAGGATATTCGGGCAAAAGATGTTCCAGCAACGGTACGCCCATAAACGCACAGTTTCCGAACGCCCCCGCAATTGTGGCGATTCTGTATCTAACGTCCTTGTACTTCTTTCTGAAAATTAAATAATATGTTCCGAGTAAAAGCGATTGGAGAATTACGGCAAGCACAAAGAAAATGATCATGTTTTTGAATAATTTGGGAGTGTAGTTTGTCTTTTGAAACGAGTACACAACCAAACACGATTGACAAACGTACATCAATACATTTGCAAATGCCGATATATTCTCAGATTTGACTTTTTTGCATTTTACTAAAGCAAATCCGGGCATACTGTACATCAGTATTACACCCACCGTTGTTATTGTTACCCAAAATTCCATTATCTTATTTGACCGCTTCCACGAATTATAAATTTCATAGAGGTTAGTTCATTGAGTCCCATCGGGCCTCTTGCATGGAGTTTTTGAGTTGCAATTCCGATTTCCGCACCCAGTCCGAACTCGCCGCCGTCTGTGAATCTCGTTGATGCGTTGACGTACACCGCCGCCGAGTCTACCTCATCAGTGAATTTTTGAGCAGATGAGTAACTTTCTGTGATGATCGCTTCGCTGTGACCTGTGCTGTATTTCGAAATATGCTGAATTGCTTCATCTATGCTGTCAACTACCTTTACAGCGAGAATGTAATCGCCGTATTCTGTGTACCAGTCGTTTTCGTCTGCCGACTCTACATTCGACAAAATTTTTGACGAGCGTTCACAACAACGGAGTGTTACAGATTTTTCGTCAAGTTTCGCCTTTATTGCAGGAAGTGCCTTTTCCGCAATGTTTTTGTGAATCAGAATCGTTTCGATTGCATTGCACACTGAAGGACGTGATGTCTTTGCATTGTTGATTATATTGACTGCCATATCTATATTAGCCGATTCATCAACAAAAATGTGACAATTTCCGGCTCCTGTTTCAATAACGGGAACTTTTGAGTTCTCAACAACAGCCCTTATCAATCCGGCACCGCCTCGGGGAATGAGTACATCTACATATTTTGTTAACTGCATAAGCTCAACGCTCGACTCTCTCGATGTGTCCTCAACAAGACCAATACAATCTGCCGGAAGTCCTGCCTTCTCAACGGCTTTTCTCATTATATCGGCGATACATTTGTTGGAGTTGATAGCCTCTTTTCCACCACGCAAAATAACAGCGTTGCCCGATTTTAAACAAAGTGCTGCCGCATCAGATGTAACATTCGGGCGAGCCTCGTATATTATAGCGATAACGCCAAGCGGAACACGAACTTTCTCTATTTTTAGTCCATTGGGGCGAACTGTTCCATCAAGAACTTTTCCCACAGGGTCGGGAAGTCCCGCAACTTGACGAACTCCGTCAGCCATGCCCTCAATTCTCGCAGGCGTGAGCGTTAATCTGTCAATCAAAGATTCTCTCGTTCCGTTCTCTCTCGCCGCCTTTAAATCGATTTCATTTGCCTTAACTATTGTGTCGGTATTTTCGATAAGTGCATCGGCAATCTGCAAAAGTGCCTTGTTTTTCAGCTCTCCCGCTGTCAAAAGAACTCTCGCTGCCGATTTTGCATTTGCTCCCATTTGTTCAAGGGTTGTCATTTTGTTTCACCTCATATATTGATTTTTCTATTTATTAGATACTTAATTTGGGTTGTGTTGCAATGAATTTTTCTATTTGAGAATAGATAACATCTACACCGCCCTTTGTGTTGCTTTCGATATTCAACGGCATTATTGGGTCGTGAACGCTCAGTCTGAGCAAAAACCAGCCGTCGCCATGCTCTTTGTCAAGCGAAACACGCACGCCCTCTCTGCTGTCGTCCGCAAGAGTCCAGCCCTCTTGAGATAATGCGTACTCATTCAGATTTTTTATAACAGATTCACCGTAATCACGGAAATCATGTTCGTTGATTTTATAGCGAATTTCTTTTTCTTCGAGAGCTTCTTTCAAATCAGCCGTGAAATCTGCAAGAGTTTTTCCCTCTTTTCTAAGTTGAGCCGCCTTTATGATTATCTTCGTGCAAAGATATGCTCCGTCATCAAGAAAATAATTCTCACGCATAGCCGCATGACCCGATGTTTCAATAGCAAGCGGACAATTTATTCCTTCGTTATTTAGACGAATTGCCTCATTTATGACGTTTTTATATCCACGCTTAAAACGATGATGTTTTCCCCCAAGAGTCTTTTCAATAAATTCTTTGAGTCCGTCCGAAGTTATGGAGTCCGTAACTATTGTTCCTCCTTCGTTGCCCTCAAGAGCGATAGCCGCCGCAACAGCAACAAGTCGATTTCGGTTTATCTCCGTACCGTCAGAGTCAACCGCACCGCCTCTGTCAACGTCCGTATCGAAAATAACACCTAAATCAGATTTGCTTTCGATAACAGCTTCGCAAATCGATTTCATAGCATCTGCATTTTCGGGGTTCGGAACGTGATTCGGGAACATTCCATCAGGGTCAAGATAACGACTTCCCGAAACATCAGCCCCCAGCGGAGCAAGAACTTTTTCAGCATAAAATCCGCCCGCACCGTTGCCGGCATCTACCGCAATTTTGAATCCCTTTAGCGGATGTTCGTAATCTTCGGCATTAACGCCTTTTTTGATCTCTTCACGCAAACGTGCGGAATAATCTGTCATGTAATCAACAGATTTTATCTCGCCTTTTTTGTTCTGCGGAAGTGTCAGAAAATGCTTGTCCTCCAAAAATTCTTCGAGCTTTTGGGAAATCTGCAAAATTTCGGTTATGTCACTGCTTTCAAGACCTCCGTCACGAGTGAAAAATTTCAGACCGTTTCTGTTGAACGGGTGATGACTCGCCGTTATCTGAACAGCACCGTCACAATTTAAATCAACAGTAGTCATGAACATTGACGGAGTGGAGGCAAGTCCACAGTTCAGAACCGTTATTCCACAGCCCGAAAGTGCTTGTGCCACAACTTCCAAAATCGCCGGGCCGGAAATTCTCGAATCCCTTCCCACCGATACAACAAGATGGTCGGGAGCTTTTTTCGCTTTGTCGGCAAGCCACAAAACAAAT
>CACXHC010000278.1 GCA_902767285.1 uncultured Ruminococcus sp. | reverse complement strand
AAAGCATAGCATATAATGGAATCATAGTCAATGATAATTCAGCCTACGGCTGAAGGGCAATTCATCCCGCCGCCTATAGAGGCGGGGACTTCTTGCCCATTAGGTTAAAAAGCTAAGGAAATATGAATAAATTTTTGTTACATTATTTGTTGATTGTAACAAACTTTTTTGATATAATTAATACTGCATATAAAAATAAAAGGAAACTGCTTTTCATGATAAAAATAAAACGATTTACGTCATTAATATTGACCGCAGTTATTATTATGCTCGCATTGAGTGCCTGTGAAAAAGACACTCCGCACCCCGAGGACGAAATAATCGAATATACTCTAAATTCGGAGCCGTTGTCACTTGATCCGCAGATTGCAAACGACAATCCTTCTGTAATGATAATAAAGAATATTTTTGAGGGACTTGTAAGAGAAGATTCAAACGGCAATATAGTTCCGGGTAATGCCGAAAAATGGGAAATTTCAGAAAACGGCACAAAATACGTTTTTCATCTATATGAAACATATTGGAGCAACGGCGACACCGTAACCGCTGATGATTTCGTTTTTGGCATGATTCGTTCGCTTGACCCGACAACCCGTTCGGAAAACGCACATGACCTTTATCTTATAAAAAATGCGGAAGATTTTTCTCTCGGCAATTCTTCGGCAGACGATGTCGGAGTTAAAGCGATAGACAATTCCACACTCGAAATAACTCTTGAATATCCGTCAGATATGCTGTTAACCGCTCTCACTTTGCCGGCGGCTATGCCGTGCAACGAAAAATTTTTCTCTCAGTCAAAAGGAAAATATGGCAAAGAACCTGAACTCACCCTAACAAACGGTGCTTTTTGTATCAGAGAAAATTACGGCTGGGAACACAACAAATATATTTTTTTAAGGCGAAGCAAAAATTATAAAGCGGGAAATCCGGCATTACCTCTCGGAGTCAATTTTAATATAGGGACGGTCAAAGACCCGATAAATAAAATGCTTTCCGACGAAGCAGATATTTGCGAGATATACGGCTCTCAACTCAAAGATGCGGAAAAGAATGGTCTTACCATCGAAACAACGAGCAACACACTGTGGGGAATCTGTTTTAATACAGATATAAAGGCATTCAAAAACGCAAAATTGCGAGTATCACTGTTGGGTTCGCTCGACCGAAACGATATTTTGGAGAATGTTCCGGAAAGTTTCAAAAAGACATCTCAGTTAATTTCGGAAAACGTAAGTTTCGGCGGTCAAAATTACCGAAATTCCGCTGGTGATATTACTCTTGACAAAGCTCAACTTCCCTCTCAGATGTACGAACGAGCAGTTGAGGAGCTTGCAGAAAAAGAAATCGAAATTCAGCCCTCATACACTGTACTTTATCTCGATGACGAAACATCATCACGCATAGTAACAAAAATGATTGCCAAATGGAACAGCGTTACAAACTGCTATTTTAATAAAGAGCCTTTATCGAGAAACGAATTGGAACAGAGGATCAAATCGAATGATTACGAAATCGCCGTTGCTCCGCTTAATACTGCGGTAGATTCTCCGATGGAATTTTTGTCGATGTTCCGTAACGATTCAGCAAACAATTACATAAATTTGAATTATCCTCAGTATGATGAGTTTATAGATTCGGCTATGAACACGAAAGACGTTTCAGAAATGATTTCGTATCTAAAAAGTGCCGAAAAATATCTTATAGAATACGGATATTTGTATCCGCTTTATTATGAAAACAGATATTTTGCGTATGCTCCGAATGTAAGCGGTGCAATTTTTGACACAAAAAGCGACACCATAGATTTCACCAAAGTCGAAAAGATAAAACAAAATTAAATTCAAGGAGAGAAAAAGAAATGAAAACTAATTATGATGTATGTATTTTTGATCTTGACGGCACTCTTGTAGACAGTTTGGAAGATTTGGCAGACAGCTGTAATATGGCGTTATCTCTTTTTGAGCTTCCGACTCACACAAACGAAGAATACAAATTTTTTGTTGGAAACGGCATAAGAGAGCTTGTAAGGAAGAGCATGGGCGATGCTGCCGGCGACAAAGAACTTTTGGATTCTGTCAGCATTAATTTTAATATGATTTATCAAGAGAAATGTCTTAATAAAACAAAGCCATATAACGGAATTGAAAAAATGCTTTGCGATATAAAATATAGAGGTGTTAAAATCGGAGTGCTTTCAAACAAGGCTGACGATTTCGCCAAAAAAATTGTTTCGTCACTTTTTGACCCTTGTTTAATAGATATTGTTTACGGACAAAAGAAAGGTCTGCCAACAAAACCCGAGCCGGATTCTCTTTTTGAAATGCTCGGTAAATTCGAGTGTCCAAAGAATAAATGTCTGTACATTGGTGACAGCAATATTGACGTTGCCACCGCACAAAATGCCGGAGTTGATTTCTGCGGTGTGGAGTGGGGATTCAGAGGATATGACGAATTGAAAAACGCAGGTGCCGAACTGATCGCCAAAACTCCGAGCGAAGTTGCGTCTATTGTAAATTCATCTTATTTTATAAGAAATATGCTGTGCCATGAATAAGGAAAATTATCAAAAAAGACTCGATAAAATAATAGATTCTTTGAACACCGTTCCAACAGTATTGCTCCACTCGTGCTGTGCTCCTTGCAGTAGTTACTGTATAGAGTACCTGTCGCAATATTTCAGAATAATTGTATTTTACTACAATCCGAATTTGTATCCCGAAGAGGAATACATTCACCGAAGCAGCGAGCAAAAAAGACTCATAAGCGAGATGAAAACAAAATATCCCGTTACATATGTAGATGAAGATTTCAACAGCTCACAATTTTACACCGCCGTAAAAGGTCTGGAAAAAGAACCCGAAGGCGGTGCAAGATGTGAAAAATGCTTTGAACTCCGACTCAGCAGAACAGCCCAAAAAGCCAAAGAACTAAACGTTGATTTTTTCACTACAACACTAACCATAAGCCCACTCAAAAATGCCGATTTGCTTAACTCCATAGGCGAGCGATTATCCACCCAATACGGCGTGCTATGGCTCCCGTCCGATTTTAAAAAGAAAAACGGATATAAACGTTCTATCGAGCTTTCAAAAATATATTCACTGTACCGCCAAAATTACTGTGGCTGTGTGTTTTCCCGTAACACCTCAAGCTTACCATGAGTTTTCTGCTTCTTTTTTCTCTTCTTTTTTTT
>CACXHC010000277.1 GCA_902767285.1 uncultured Ruminococcus sp. | reverse complement strand
TCAAAAAAAGGGTTTCCCCCGCAAAAAACATGTTCAAGGGACTAAAAACATTTCAGAAAAATTCTCTTAAAAACGACATAATCAGCGGAATAATAATAGCACTCGTATCTATACCAATATCGATGGGATACGCACAAATAGCGGGACTGCCGTCACAGTACGGATTATACGGTTCTGTGTTGCCGGTGGTATTGTTTGGGCTGTTTTCGTCATCGCCGCAATATATATTCGGAGTAGACGCAGCACCGGCGGCACTCGTTGGCGGAACACTGGCATCTATGGGGATAGCTTTTTCATCTGACGAGGCAATCGGACTTGTTCCTGTGATAACCTTTTTTGTGGGGATATGGCTTTTTTTATTCTACATCATAAAATTCGGAAAGCTGACAAAATTCGTTTCTCTGCCCGTTATGAGCGGTTTTATAACGGGAATCTGCACCACAATCATTCTTATGCAGACACCGAAATTATTTGGCGGACAGTCCGGAACGGGCGAACTAAGAGAACTTATTCCGCACATTTACCACGAATTTTCCGAAAAATTCAACATATACTCGATAATAATTTCAGTTGTATGTATATCGTTGATACAGATTTTCAAAAAAATATCGCCCAAAATACCCGTATCTGCCATTGTGATGGCAGTTTCGGCAGGGGTTCAGTATTTTGTCGGATTTTGCGACAAATTGGGAGTGAAAACACTTCCGTCAGTTGAACGAGGTTTAGGAAAATTCGTTTTGCCCGATTTCACGCTCGAAAACTGCTACACAGGGATAATTTCGGGATTTACGGTAGCTCTTGTAATCGCCGCCGAAACTCTTCTTGCCGAGCATAATTTCGCCATGAAAAATGATTACAAAATAGACGACAACAGCGAACTAATGGCATTTTCGGTGTGCAACATAGCGGCGGCATTTATTGGAGTATGCCCCGTTAACGGAAGCGTTTCACGAACATCAATGAACGACCAGTTCGGCGGAAAAAGTCAGCTTGTATCTATAACGGCATCTGCCGTAATGTCGCTGATACTGATATTTTTCACAGGATTCATAAAATATCTGCCTGTGCCGGTTCTTACATCAATAGTTGTTTGTGCGTTGTGGAGCGGAACGGAATTTTCACTCGCCCGAAAGCTAATCAAGAGCAGCCGCAAGGAATTTTGGATATTTATTGCCGCATTTTTGGGTGTCCTGATTTTCGGCACGATATACGGAGTAATTATCGGAGTTATTTTGTCGTTCCTGAACGTCATTTTGAGAGAGAGCCAACCGCCGACATCATTTTTGGGAGTCATTCCAAACCGAAATCATTTTTATGATCTTCACACATACGCAAAAGCACGTCCGATAAAAAACGTAATTATATATCAATTTAACGGCAATCTGTTTTTTGCGAATATTTCGGGATTTGTTGAAGATATAGAGTCGGCTGTTCGTGACGATACCAAATATATTATTGTCGATGCAGGCGGTATCGGGAGTATCGATTCAACGGGAGCCGAGGCACTGGGAATGTTATATCGAAAACTCAAAAAAAGAGGTGTTCAGCTATTTTTTGTTGAACAAATATCAAAAGTCAACGAAGAAATGCGAACATACGGTATAGGCTATATTATCGAAAATGGCGGAGTTCGCCGAACCATAACAGACGCATTGGCGGCGGTCGGATATAATCGCCCGTACCCCCTCTGCGACAAATACGAAGATACTCAAATAAGCGATGAAACCGCCATTCTTCAGGAGTTCGAGTGGGCTTTTGGAAGCGATGCACAGCACTATCTCAATTTGTACACCGAAAAAATTCTCCGCAAGGCAAAAGCCATCGACCCGAACGATTCCCACGCAAACGAAGAATATATGCACCTGTGGGACGGAATTTCTCCAATAAGCGACCATGTTCTTCTTGATTTTATGGAGAGTCAAATTTCCGAACTTTCGCAAAAATACTTTTTGAGCGAAGATTCCATAAAATTAATAATAGAAAATCATCGTCAGTCGCTTGTAACGGAAGGTTATATTTCACATCAAATGTAGCTAAACTTTTTTCAAAAAAACTAAATATAACTAACTCAGACATATTGAAATAAATATTTATCTGTGATAAAATAAAAAAAGAGATTTCCCACAATATATTTAGGAGGATTTGTAAAAATGAAAAGTACGTTTAAAAAAATAGCAAGTTCATTGGGAGCGGTTTTGTTTGCTGTTATGAGTGTTCCGTTTGCGGTATCGGCTGATGTTTCTCCTGCTGAGGATTTTTCATACGATACGACAGATGGCGGAGTCGTGATAACAAGATATTTGGGCGAGGATGAAGATATTGTTGTTCCTGCCGTGATAGACGGAAACGCCGTTGTCGAAATAGGCGAGAGAGCATTCGAAAGCAACCCCGATATAGTTAGTTTGGAAATTCCCGAAGGCGTTGTTAAAATAGGATACCACGCATTTACATCGGACAGAGGACTCGAAACAATAACAATAGCGTCAAGCGTTACCGAGATAGAAGAAGGAGTTTTCCACGAGTGTACAGGTCTTACTACTGTTTATTATGCAGGCGATGAAAGTCAGTGGGACGCTGTTACCGTAGGCGAAAATAACGAGATTCTTTCCGAAATCACCCCAATTTTCAACGCAGAACTTACAGAGCAGGAGTCCGCAGAGAGCGGAGAAGATGATTCATCAAGTGAAGAAGAATCCGTATCAAGCGAAGAAGAGTCCGTATCGAGCGAAGAATCCGTATCCAGTGAAGAAGCAGTATCCAGCGAAGAAACATCATCAGTAGCAGAAACATCATCAGTAGCAGCAGCAACAACAGGAACAGTATCTTCCGAAGCACCCGTTGAAATTCCTCAGCAGACAGGCCCCAGCAAGCCGGTTATAGTATTCGGCATTTTGATAGGCGTTGCAGTTATCGATATTATAATAAGCTACATTAAAAAGTAATTTCTCACCGCCTCCCTTTTGGGAGGCTTTTTTTGTAGGCTGGCTTTTTTTTTTTTTTTTTT
>CACXHC010000276.1 GCA_902767285.1 uncultured Ruminococcus sp. | reverse complement strand
TCTACAATAAAAAAAGTTTTTTGGAAAGGGTTTGGGAAAACCTTTTTTTCAAAAAAGGTTTTCCCAAGAAAGCCAATTTTCACAGCACCTTTTATAAAATTACATATTTTTCTTTACTTTTCAAATATAATTTGATATAATGTATAGGCAAGTTTACAACCAAAAATCTTATGGGGGAATGAATGTGAAAGAAAAACTTGAGAAAATTCTCAAAGATGGCGAAGCCAAAATTTCAAGTGCTTTTTCCGAGGCAGAACTCAAAGAAGTAAAAACTTATTTACTCGGCAAGCAGGGTGTATTCACCGAAATAATGAAAGAAATGCCCAAACTTGATATAAGTGAACGTCCTGAAATGGGAAAAAAAGTTAATCAAATAAAAACTCGCTTTACCGAACTGATAAATCAGAGAAAAAACGAAATTCAGCTTAATAGCTCCAAAGTTCCCGCTGATTTTGATGTTACAGTTCCGGGATTGGCACCGTCCGGCGGAGGACTTCACCCAATAACACAAATGTGCTATGATTTAAATGATGCGTTCCGCTCAATGGGATTTGAGATTTTTGAAGAAGATGATATAACAAGCGAATTGTATGCTTTCGATAAGCTGAATTTTCCGGCAAATCACCCGGCACGAGAGAGCATGGATACATATTGGCTCACAGGCCACGACAGCGGAACTTCGGCAGATAAATTGTGCCTTCGTCCTCATCTTACCGGCGGGAGTGTCAGATATTTGCAGACTCACAAGCCCCCATATAGATTTGTATATCCGGGCAGAGTTTACCGCAACGAGTCAACAGACGCACGTCACGAAAGAGCATTTTTTCAGTACGAAGCACTCATAGTTGATAAAGATTTTAATTTTGCATCAGGCAAAGTTTTAATAAAAAGTATTTTGAAAAAAGTTTTCGGAAGAGATGTACCGGTAAGAATGAGAGCCGGATTTTTCCCGTTTGTTGAACCCGGTTTCGAAATCGATATGGGCTGTCTTGTTTGCGGTGGTAAAGGCTGTTCGGTATGCAAACAAGTTGGTTGGATAGAAATTATGCCTGGCGGAACACCTCACCCGAATGTCCTCAGAGCCGGCGGACTTGATCCCGATGAATACACAGGCTTTTATATAAATATCGGTCTTGACAGGCTGGTTATGATGAGATACGGCGTAGACGATGTTCGTCTTTTCCACAGTGCCGACCTCAGATTTTTAGAGCAGTTTAACTAAGGAGGTAGCAGATTGAAACTTTCACTTGATTGGATAAAAGAATATGTTGAGCTTCCCGATGATATGGATCTTACTAAGCTCGCTTATGACCTTACAATGTCTACCGTTGAAGTAGAAGGATCAGAAAATCTCGCCGAAAATTTTGATAAAATAATCGTAGGTGTTATAAAAGAAGTTCTTCCGCACCCCAATGCGGACAAGCTCCGTATATGTATTACTGATGTAGGAGAAGAAGATAAAAATATCGTGTGCGGAGGTTCAAATCTCGCACCGGGTATGAAAGTAGCTGTTGCCGCTCCGGGAGCTTTTGTTCGCTGGCACGGCGAGGGCGATCCTGTGGAGATTGGCGAAACAAAACTGCGTGGCGTTCAAAGCTGGGGCATGATATGTGCCGCCTCTGAGATTGGTCTTTCGGGACTTTTTCCAACAAATGTTGAAACAGAAATACTCGATATATCAGATTTTAACATCACTGCCGGAACACCCCTTGCAAAGGCACTCGACCTTGATGATATTATTCTTGAAATAGATAACAAATCTCTCACAAACCGCCCTGACCTTTGGGGTCATTACGGAATGGCAAGAGAGCTTGCAGCATTGTTTGACCTTCCCTTGAAAGAAATTTCAAAATACGATATGTCCGGTATTCCCGAACTTGAACTTGATATTCAAGATACAGAACGCTGTCCAAGATACATGGGTACAGAGATAAGCGGAGTTTATGTTAAGCCTGCATCATATAAAATTCGTCAGCGTCTGTGGAAAGTTGGAGTGCGTCCGATAAACGCCCTCGTTGATATAACCAACTATGTAATGATGGCAACAGGAAACCCGACTCACGCATTTGACGCTGATAACGTTATCGGACACATTGTTGTCCGCCGTGCCGAAGAAAACGAAGAACTCTTACTGTTAAACGGAAAGAAACTCAAACTCTGTAAAGAAGATTTGGTTATTGCCGATACTAAAGAATCAATTGGTCTTGCTGGTGTAATGGGCGGAGCAAAAGACTCGGTTCTTCCCAAAACCAACAGAGTTATTCTCGAAATCGCAAATTTCGCCGCTTACGGAATCAGAGGAACAGCATTAAGATACGACAACAGAACCGAGGCTTCTTCCAGATACGAAAAAGCCATCGACCCCGAACGCTGTGACATAACTCTTTCTTTGTCCATACAGTTATTTAAAGAATTATATCCCGAAATGAAAATAAATGCGTTCAGCGATTTTTACCCGAAACATCTTGTTCAAAACGAGATTGATGTTCCTATGAGCTGGCTGAAAGCACGTCTCGGCAAAGTTGTTGAGAAAGAAACCATCGTAAACAAATTATCAAGACTTGGCTTTGATGTATCTTTCAAAGATGACGTTATGCACATAATTGTTCCCACGTGGCGTTCCACCGGTGACATTTCGATTAAAGATGACATAATGGAAGAAGTTGCCAGAATGTACGGCTACGAGAATTTTGAACCGTCACCAATCACAACTTCGTTTGAAGGCTCAATAAATCAGCTCGATAAAGATCTTGAAAGAAGAATAAAAGAATATCTCGCTTTCAGATGTGGCATGAGAGAAGTATTTACATATCCGTGGATGACAGACCAGTATGTAAATGCTATCCTCCAAAATACCGACCATATTATGTCGATAAGCACACCGCCGTCACCAGACGAGAAATATATAAGATCGTCGCTGTTGCCGAATTTGGTAAAGGCTGTTTCCGAGAATGTTCGATATTACAGTGAGTTTTCAATATTTGAAACAGCCCGCGTGTTCTCTGACGAAAAATTCGATACTCCTTATGATGAGTCCGAAAAACTCCCCATACAGCGTAAGCATATCGGCGGAGCATTTACGGGAGATTACAAGCAAATAACCGAACTTTTCCGCAAAGCTAAGGGCGTTCTTGAAAATATGGCTCGTTATACGCACATGGAAGAAATATCGTTCGGTCAATCCGAAAAGCCTGTATGGGCAGATGATACAGTTTGGCTCAATATATTTGTTAAAAACGACAATGAAGATGTAAAAATCGGTGATTTTGCACTTCTTTCAAAAAAATCTGCTTTGGATTGCGGAATAAAAAACAACGCTGTGATTCTGTTTGAAATAGATCAGGAACTGCTCACTCCGTTAAAATCGAGAACAAATGTATTTACACATACTCCCGATTATCCGATGACATCGTATGATATTTCAATGCTTGTAGATGATACCGTTAAGTGGGAAAAAATAAAATCAGCGGTTCTCGGTGTTAAAAAGAAAGATGCTCATTTGCAATCGGTTTCGTTTGTCGAGAGCTATAAAGGAAAACAGATAGAACATGGCAAAAAATCCGTTATGATTCGTCTTATTATAGGATCTTTGAATAAGACCCTCACTTCAAATGAGGTTGAAAACACCGCCAAAAAGGTAATCAAAAGTCTTGAACATATATGCGGTGCGATTCTCAGAAGTTAATATACACCTAATATAAAAAACGAAACGCACATAGCCGAGAATTCGGTCGGTTGTGTGCATTTCGTTGTCTTTGCAGCGGATGATATTTCATAAAAAAAGGATATTATTCATTTTCGATAATTATTAATAAAATATTATCTTTTTCAATGTAAAAAGGGTATTGAAATTGTGCCGAATATGTGTTAAAATGATTATGGTTGGTTTTATTTATTTTTTTACAAAACCAGTCAATAAAAATCGTGCAATTTTAAAAATGCTAATTAACTTTTTCAATTTTTAGAACGCATTGTTTTTTAAAAAATCCAATGCCCATTTTGATGATTTCGGTATAGCCGTCCGATATAAATTCTTCCGCATATCGTTTATCTTTGATTTGAAGTAGAGCGTCATCAGCTCTTTTTTCCATATTCTTGGATTCCTTCGCTATCTTGAATTCAATAAGGATTACTTTATCATCATCGGCAATATAGATGTCGGTACGTCCTTCTCCCGTTTCACGATTAGACTTAACTTCGTATGGAGTCAGCGTCATGATACCTAAAATGAATGCATGATAGAAGTTCTCGCTGTAATCATATCCGCTGATGGA
>CACXHC010000275.1 GCA_902767285.1 uncultured Ruminococcus sp. | reverse complement strand
GCAGTTGGTTTTTCACTGTCGCAGATTTATGCTAAAATACATACAAACTAAAGTGCGTATTGCCAGCAGGTGCAACCTGCCTTCTTTTTTTGAAAAAAAAGAAGCAAAAAAACTTTAGTTGCGTGTTATACAAGCATACGATATAAAGCAAACTACAAATCAGCGAAAAAAATCTTCCCGCCTACTTATGCGGGAAGATTTTTTCAAGCTATACGAAAATTCGTTAAAGCATGAAAAGCTACACCAATAATCACAACAGTGAGTAGAAAAGCCACCGAACACGAATTAAAGTTTTTTTGCGGAGCTTTTTTTTCAAAAAAAGCGACCGAGGGGGCTTGGGGGGCGAGCAGCCCCCCAAAAAGCCACCCAACACAAACCCGCCTGGAGGGAGTCGAACCCCCATCAGCAGAATCGGAATCTGCCGTGTTATCCATTACACTACAGGCGGAAATCACAAATACTTCCCCACAGCGAAAGCACTGAGGGGAAGTGAATATAAAAAATTTACTTTTTAGCGTCTTGCTGTTCTTCGCTCTCTTTTTTGATGAGTTCTATAATAGCCATTTCAGCGGCATCGCCACGGCGAGGGCCGATTTTTGTAATTCTTGTGTAACCGCCGTTTCTGTCGGCATATTCGGGTGCGATTTCATCAAAAAGTTTCTTAACGGCTGTTTCGTCTGTTACAAAAGACATAACCATACGCTTGTTGTGGAGAGAGTTTGTCTTTGCAAGAGTTATCATTTTCTCTGCCATTGAGCTTACCTCTTTAGCACGAGTAACCGTTGTTTCTATTTTTCCGTTCTGAAAAAGGAAAGTAACCATTCCTCTGAGCATAGCTGTTCTGTGAGCTGTGGTTCTTCCGAGCTTTCTTGTACCGGGCATTTTATGTCACTCCTTATTGAATAATATGGGATTGCTCCTCTTATTCGCAAAGAAACTTACTTTATCTTTGCGGTAAATGTTTCGTCTTCATCTCTGCGAAGGCTTAAATTAAGACCAACCAGCTTTCCGATAACCTCGTCAAGCGATTTGCGACCGAGGTTTCTAACTTTCATCATGTCGGTCTCTGATTTATTTATAAGATCCTCTACCGTATTAATACCCGCACGCTTTAAACAGTTGAAAGAACGCACAGACAAATCAAGCTCTTCTATGGTCATTTCAAGCACTTTCTCTTTGCCCTTGTCGTCTTTCTCTACCATAATCTCGGTGGAGAAAGTCTTTTCGGAAAGGTCTACAAACGGATGGAGATGCTCTACAAGAACTTTCGCCGCAAGCGATACTGCCTCTTGTGCGTTAACTACACCATTTGTCCAAACCTCAAGGGTAAGTTTATCGTAGTCGGTTATTTGACCAACACGAGTATTATCTACTGTATAGTTTACCTTTAAAACAGGTGTGTATATGGAGTCTACGGGCAACAGACCAATAACATTTTCTTCGGCGAGCTGTTTGTTGCGTTCGCTGGAAACATAGCCTCTGCCTTTGTCCATTGTAATCTCCATGAAGAGTTTTGCTCCCTCTCCGAGCGTTGCTATGTGCATCTCCGGATTAAGGATTTCTACTTCACTATCACACATAATGCTTGCTGCTGTGACCTCGCAAGGCCCTTCAGCTCTGATCTCAACCCTTTTCTCACCCTGACAGTTGAGCTTTGCGGTGAGTCCCTTCATATTGAGGATTATTTGCGTTACGTCCTCTTTAACTCCGGGAATGGTCGAAAACTCGTGCAGTACGCCGTCTATCTTGATTGACTTAACGGCTACGCCCTCAAGCGATGAGAGCAATACACGACGAAGGCTGTTGCCAAGTGTGTTGCCGAATCCTCTTTCGAGTGGCTCTACAACAAATCTTCCTTGTTTACCGTCTGCCGAAAGCAATTCGGTTTCTATCTTCGGCTTTTCAAAACCTATCATAAGTTGGCTCCTCCCTTACATTATAACATTATATATACAGGCACACCGCCGCAAGCGGCGGAGCTGCCAAATATGTGTATGTGTGTGTATATGTTCGTTGTGAAAGTGGGATTACTTGGAGTACAACTCCACAATGAGGTGAGCCTCTACGGGATAATCAAGATCCTCAACTGTGGGCATTCTTGTTACTGTTGCTTTGAACTCATCTCTGTTCTCATCAAGCCATGAAGGAATAACTCGGCTCTTAGTAACTTCCATTTCCTCTTTGAACTTTTTACTGCTCTTTGACTTGTCTCTCAAAGAGATTACATCGCCAACCTTAACTCTATAAGAAGGAATGTTTACCTTTTTGCCGTTTACAAGAAAATGTCCGTGATTTACAAGCTGTCTGGATTCACGTCTTGTTGATGCAAGACCCATTCTGTAAACCACGTTATCAAGTCTTGATTCAAGAAGTACAATAAGGTTAGAACCTGCCTGTCCTTCCATTTTTGCAGCTATCTCATAATAATGATAGAACTGCTTCTCAAGCACACCATATATAAATTTAAGTTTCTGCTTCTCTTTGAGCTGTGTACCGTACTCGGAAACTTTCTTTCTCTGACCGTTTCCCGGATTTCTTGTGGATTTCTTATCGATACCAACAACACTGGGGTCAATACCCAAATATCTGCATCTCTTTAAAATTGGATCTCTGTTTACTGCCATTGTTTATAACACCTCCGAATTATTATAATCAGACACGTCTTCTCTTCGGAGGACGGCATCCGTTATGCGGGATCGGCGTAACATCTTTGATCATAGTAACGTCAAGACCAGCCTGCTGCAAAGCTCTGATAGCTGCTTCTCTGCCCGAACCGGGGCCTTTAACGTAAACTTCAACTGATTTCATGCCATGCTCCATAGCAGCCTTTGCCGCTGTTTCTGCTGCCGTTTGAGCAGCAAAAGGAGTGGATTTCTTAGAACCTCTGAAACCAAGCTCGCCGGCACTTGCCCACGATATAGCGTTGCCCTGCGTATCTGTAATTGTTACAATTGTATTATTGAATGTAGATTGAATGTGAGCTGCGCCCTTTTCAACGTTTTTACGCTCACGACGACGGCGAGTAACCGCCTTTTTTGCGCCCTTAGGTGCTGCCATAAGATCTCCTCCTTATTACTTCTTCTTGTTGGCCATGGTTTTTCTCGGGCCTTTACGAGTACGAGCATTTGTTTTCGAACGCTGTCCTCTTACAGGAAGACCCTTGCGGTGGCGAACTCCTCGGTAGCAACCTATTTCAACAAGTCTCTTAATATCGAATGCAATATCACGGCGAAGATCGCCTTCAACCTTGCAATGGTGATCTATATACTCTCTGAGTTTAGAAATATCGTCCTCACTCAAATCTCTTACTCTTGTGTCGGGATCAACACCGGTAGCTGCTATAATATCATTAGCAGTTTTACGGCCGATACCATAAATATAAGTCAAGCCAATTTCAACTCTTTTATCTCTGGGTAAGTCAACACCAGCTATACGTGCCATATCTGCACCTCCACTAATATTTTAAACATACTGTTCCGCCTTGAAAAAAGCGAACAGATCCTGTCAGCATAAATATGCCGCAATAAAACCCATAAAACGAAATCTCGATATAGTAATTAACCCTGACGCTGCTTATGTTTGGGATTCTCGCAAATAACCATGATACGGCCTTTACGCTTGATTACTTTACATTTATCGCATATCTTTTTAACTGAGGGTCTAACCTTCATTATACATTCATTCCTTTCGTTTGTAAATAGGTATTAACGGGAAAAGTCAAAAATCCCCGATTTCCATCAGCTTTATCAACATTCGGCAAATAATTTATACAATATTACTTGCCTCTCCATGTTATTCTTCCCTTTGTTAAGTCATACGGAGTAAGTTCGACTGTAACCTTATCACCGGGAAGTATTCTAATATAGTTCATTCTCAGTTTTCCCGAGATATGAGCCAAAATAACTTTGCCATTTTCCAACTGCACCTTGAACTGAGCATTAGGCAAAGCCTCTGTTACTGTACCCTGAAGCTCAAATACATCTTGCTTAGACAAAGAAGATTCCTCCTAATTATCACTGCCGGCACTCATATTTTTGATTGCCTCCGACAATGCCTTTTTAATTTCACGGTTTGTAGAAAAATTATTCGCCCTGAAATCTGTTATTTCCAGATGAATAAACTTTTTCTTTTTGGGATTGTCTACCTTGCGTCTTTTACCGTCTGCTATAAAAGCAAACTCGCCTTCGACACCCACAACAACAAAAAAATTATTTTTGTCACGTCCCGCTTTAGCTCTAACTATCTGCCCTACGCTGCAACTCATACGATTTAACCTCATTAATCCGCATCGGTCAGTATAACGGGGCCGTTTGCGGTAATGGCAACTGTATGTTCAAAATGTGCCGATAATTTTCCATCAGCTGTAACCGTTGTCCACTTATCACGCAGAATTCTAACTCTGTAACTGCCTGCATTAACCATAGGTTCTATCGCAATAGCCATGCCGGGCATCAGCTTTGCTCCTTTGCCTTGCGAGCCGTAATTTGCTACGCTTGGGTCTTCATGCAGCTTCGCACCTACTCCATGACCGGTAAAGTCCCGTACCACCGAGTAACTGCGAAGTTCGACATAACTCTGAACCGCATATCCTATATCGCCTATTCGGTTGCCTGCTTTAGCGGCTTTTATTCCTTCAAACAACGATTCTTTCGTTGTATCAAGAAGTCGCTGTGCTTCCTCCGAAATATCTCCGCAAGCGAACGTCCACGCATTGTCGCCGTGATAGCCCATAAAATAAGCTCCAACATCTATGCTGACAATATCGCCCTGTTTTAGGATCTGCTTTTCACTTGGTATGCCATGGATAACCACATTATTTACCGATATACAAGCACTTGCCGGAAATCCGCCGTATCCGAGGAACGAGGGAGCAGCTCCCTGTTCCTCAATATATTTGCGGACTATACTATCTATTTCGAGAGTGGAAACTCCCGGCTCGACAGCCTCTCCGGCTTTCAGTAAAGCTCTTTGAGAAATTCTTCCGGCAGCACGCATTTTTTTCAGTTCTTCTGCCGTTTTCAGAACTATCATGTATTACTCACCAAGTTCTCTGTACACA
Organism: uncultured Ruminococcus sp.; assembly: GCA_902767285.1. Taxonomy (GTDB): domain Bacteria; phylum Bacillota; class Clostridia; order Oscillospirales; family Acutalibacteraceae; genus RUG592. The sequence continues at coordinate 7,618 of CACXHC010000275.1, read as the reverse complement.
AGAGCTGTTGTATCGGATACTTCTTCTTGACCTTCTACAATGCGGAGCTTGCCTTGCTTTGAATAATAATCCTTAAGCGGCTCTGTCTCACTGTGATAAACTGTAAGACGCTCTTTAACTGTATCGGGGTGGTCGTCCTTACGTTGAACGAGGGTGCCTGCACATAAATCGCACACACCGTCAACCTTAGGCTGTTTGTACATAAGGTGATAGCTTGCACCGCAGTTACCGCAGACACGGCGTCCGGACATTCTTGCAACGATTTTCTCGTCAGGTACTTCAATATCGATTACCTTGTCGATAACAACGCCCATCGTATCCAGAGCCTCGGCCTGAGGAATGGTTCTCGGGAATCCATCAAGGATAAAGCCGTTTTTGCAGTCGTCCTCTTTCAAACGATCTTTAATAATGCCGATAACGACTTCATCGGGAACGAGCTGTCCTGCTTCCATGAAGGATTTAGCCTTAAGACCCATCTCTGTACCGCTTTTCAACGCTTCTCTAATAATATTGCCTGTGCTTATTGCCGGAATACCAAGGTATTCGCAGATTTTTTCTGCTTGTGTACCTTTACCGGCTCCGGGAGCACCTAAAAGAATAATGTTCATACTTGTTCTCCTGTTCTGCTATTTTATCAGTCGAGGAATCCTTTATAATGACGCATCATCATTTGTGATTCAAGCTGCTTAACTGTTTCAAGTGCAACGCCTACAATAATGATGATCGACGTACCGCTGAGCGACATATTGCCCATTGTCGAGATTTTTCCGAATATAAGCGGAAGAAGTGCTATAACAGCAAGGCATAATGCTCCGATAAGTGTGATTCTCGAAAGTATTTTTGCTATATAATCTGCTGTTGGTCTGCCCGGACGGATACCGGGAATTGTTCCGTTGTTTGTACGAAGATTGTTTGCCATTTCTACCGGATTGTACTGAATTGTTGTATAGAAATATGCGAACATTATAATGAGAACGAAATAAAGTATCATGTAACCTACGCTTGTAGTATTGAAGAAGCTGAAGAAACTCTTCCAAAAGCCTGTTTCAGCCTTAACAAAAAGGTTGATAGTTGCAGGAATCGAAAGAATAGAGCTTGCAAAAATGATAGGCATAACGCCATCCATAGCAACTTTTATGGGAAGGTGTGTGGACTGACCGCCGTACATTTTTCTTCCTACTACTCTTTTGGCATACTGAACGGGGATTCTTCTCTCGGCATCGTTCATAAATGTTATGAACCAGATAACGCCAAAGAAAATAACAATGTAAATGGGAACAAAGAAGAAGAATTGTTTTTTGCCCTCAAGAGCCATCTGCCAGTAGCTTACAATTTGTGATACAAGGTACGATGCACGGGATATAATACCTGCGAAGAGGAGTATTGATATACCATTGCCGACACCTTTAACATTGATCTGCTCTCCAAGCCACATTACAAGAGCTGTTCCGGCGGTGAACGTAAGAATAATTACGATACACGAAAAAACACCTTTTCCGCCGTCTTTCCAGTCGCTTGTAATAATAGCGGAGCGTCTTAAAAAGATGTAATAAGCAGTACCCTGAAGAAGTCCAAGGCCCACTGTTACATATCTTGTTATAGATGCGATTTTTTTACGACCCTCGTTGCCTTCTTTTGCCAGCTTTTCGAGTGCCGGTATTGCAACGCACAGCAGCTGCATTATAATCGAACTGTTAATGTACGGAGTAATACCCATCGCAAAAAGCGTTGCATTTGAGAACGCACCGCCGGCGAGCATATTCTGATAAGCAAGAATGTTATTGCCCGCATACTGTGACATTATCGTCTGCAAAGCTGTTCTGTTCAAAAACGGCACCGGAATAACCGAACCGAATCTGAAAACAACAATAATAAAAAGAGTAAAAAGTAATTTTTTTCTTAAATCGGGAATTTTAAAGGCATTCTGAATCGTTTTAAACAATTAGATCACCTCTGCCTTTCCGCCGGCTGCCTCGATCTTCTCTTTAGCAGACTTAGAAAAAGCAGTTGCTTTAACAGTGAGGCTCTTGTTTAATGTTCCGTTGCTTAAAATTTTAACGCCATCAAAAGAGTTCTTCACGATACCTGCATCTACAAGAGCTTGGGTATCAACTGTGTCGCCGTTGTTGAATTTTTTATCAAGAGTTCCTACATTTACGGTTACAATATCCTTTGCAAAGATATTATTGAAACCTCTTTTAGGAACACGTCTTTGCAAGGGCATTTGACCACCCTCAAAGCCGGGGCGCATTCCGTGACCTGCTCTTGCCTTCTGACCTTTGTGACCCTTGCCGGCTGTTTTGCCCCAACCCGAGCCATGACCTCTGCCAATACGGCGAACGCTTTTTTTAGAGCCTTCTGCCGGTGAAAGTTCGTGCAATTTCATTTTTTGCACCTCCTTGCTTATGCGTTCTCAGCAACCTCTACGAGGTGACTGATTTTTCTGATTTTTCCTCTTGTCTGAGCGTTATCGGGCTGAACTGTTGTATTGCCGATTTTGCGGAGTCCGAGCGACTCTGCTGTGGCGATCTGGTCTTTTTTAGCTCCGATAAGGCTCTTTACGAGCTTAATTTTTATATTCATTGAGCTGCCCTCCTAAATATTAAAGATCCTTAACCGAAATACCACGAGTTGCAGCTACCTGCTCAGCCGAACGAAGAGCAGCGAGTCCCTGAAGAGTAGCTCTTACTACGTTGCACGGATTATTGGAACGGAGAGCCTTTGTTCTAATATCTTTTATACCTACTGCTTCTACAACCGCACGGACAGGGCCGCCTGCGATAACGCCGGTACCGGGAGCGGCGGGTTTCATAAGAACTTTACCTGCTCCGAACTCGCCTATAACTTCATGAGGTATTGTTGTACCCTTAAGCGAAACTTTTATAAGATTTTTCTTTGCGTCCTCAATGCCCTTGCGTATAGCGTCGGGAACTTCGCCTGCTTTGCCTATTCCGAAACCTACTGTGCCTTTACCGTCGCCAACAACAACAAGAGCTGCAAATTTAAAAATACGACCGCCCTTTACGGTTTTTGATACACGGTTTATAGCAACAACACGTTCCTTAAACTCTTCTTCCTTTTTTACAGGTGCGTCAGTTTTTGCCAAAGTGATTTCCTCCCTTACTTAGAACTTGAGACCGCCCTCACGAGCGCCTTCGGCGAGTTCTTTAACTCTGCCGTGATAATTATAGCCGCCTCTGTCGAAAACGACTTCTTTTATACCTTTTTCAACAGCACGCTGTGCAACGAGCTTACCTACTTCTTTAGCGACTTTTTTGTTTAAGCCTGTGCCGGTGATCTCTTTATTGAGAGAAGATGCAGACACAAGGGTTTTTCCGCTTATATCGTCTATGATTTGAGCGTATATATTTGTATTGGAGCGGAAAACATTAAGTCTCGGGCGCTCCGCTGTTCCGCTTATTTTGTTACGGATTCTGTAATGGCGCTTAACTCTTGCCTTATTAGTATCAGGCTTTTTAACCATTGTATTTCACTCCTTTAATTATTTGCCCTTGCCGCCGGCTTTACCCTCTTTACGACGGATATGCTCGTCAACATACTTAATACCTTTGCCCTTATACGGCTCGGGGGGACGTTTTTCTCTTATTTCAGCAGCAAACTGACCTACTTTTTGCTTATCGATTCCGTTAACTACAATTTTATTCTGTGTAGGACACTCAATAGTTATATCGTCTGTATCAGATACTACAACTGTGTGCGAATAACCGAGGTTCATAACGCACTCTTTGCCCTTTTTAAGCACACGATAACCAACGCCGTTTACGTCAAGTTCTTTTTTGAAACCGTGTGTAACGCCCTCAACCATATTTGCGATATTTGTACGGGTAAGGCCGTGAAGCGATCTGTTGAGCTTGTCGTCATTGGGTCTGGATACGATTATCTCAGTACCTTCAACTTTAACGTCCATATTCGTATGATATTTTTTTGTAAGAGTACCCTTGGGGCCTTTTACAGTGATTTCACCGTCGTTTACAGTAACTTCAACTCCGGCGGGAATATTTATCGGTTTTCTTCCAATTCGAGACATATTGATCGCACCTCCTTATTACCAAATAAATGCGAGAACTTCGCCGCCTACATTCTCTTTACGAGCTTGACGATCGGTCATAACGCCCTTAGAAGTAGAAATGATAGCAACGCCGAGACCCTTCATAACTTTGGGCATATCCTCAACATTTGTATAGATGCGAAGACCCGGTTTTGAAACTCTCTTTAAACCCTGAATTACGGGTGTTTTGTTAGGCCCGTATTTAAGAGTAACGGTTATAATACCCTGCTTGCCATCCTCGGTTACTTTGTAGCCTTTTATGTAGCCTTCATCAACGAGGATCTGACAAATTGACTTTTTCATGTTGGAAGCAGGAATCTCAACAGTGTCATGTTTTGCAGAGCTTGCGTTACGGATTCTCGTAAGAAGATCTGCTATTGAATCAGTGATCTGCATAGTTTATTCCTCCTTCTTTAATTACCAGCTTGCTTTTTTAACTCCGGGGATCTCGCCTTTGTAAGCGAGTTCTCTGAAGCATATACGGCAGATACCGAATTTGCGGAGGTATGCGTGAGGTCTTCCGCAGATTTTGCATCTTGTATAACTTCTTGTTGAGTACTTGGGAGTTCTTTGCTGCTTAACCTTCATAGACTTTTTTGCCACGTCTACCCCTCCTTACTTAGCGAACGGAGCACCCATGAGTGTTAAAAGCTCACGAGCTTCTTCGTCTGTTTCTGCTGTGGTTACGAAGCATATATCCATACCACGAACTTTATCTACTTTATCGAAATCGATTTCAGGGAAAATGAGCTGTTCCTTAAGACCCATGTTATAATTTCCTCTGCCATCGAAAGAGTTCGGATTAATACCTCTGAAGTCACGAACTCTTGGCAAAGCAACATTAAAGAGTCTGTCGAGGAACTCATACATTCTGTCGCCTCTGAGAGTAACTTTAACGCCGATGTTCATACCCTCTCTGAGTTTAAAGTTAGCCACCGACTTTTTAGCTTTGCAGATATACGGTTTTTGACCTGTAATAGCGGCTATATCAGCAGCGATAGTGTCGATAACCTTAGAATTTTCTCTTGCTTCGCCTGCACCCACGTTAATAACGATTTTATCGAGTTTTGGTATTTGCATAACGCTCTTATAAGAATGATTCTTCATAAGAGCAGGGGCAACGTCGCTCTTGTAATAATCTTTCAATCTTGCCACTGTTCAACCCCTCCTTTAAAGTGTTTCCTTGCATTTAGCACAGATACGTTCCTTTTTACCATCGGAGAGAATTTTGTGAGCAACTCTTGTTTGCTTGTTGCATCTGGGGCAAACGATCTGGACTTTTGACGCATAAATAGCGGACTCAGCTTTTACGATACCGCCCTGCTCGCCCATTCTTCTCGGCTTGATATGCTTTGTAACCATGTTCAATCCTTCAACGATTACTTTGCCTTCTTTGGGAGAAACCTCAAGCACTTTTCCTTTTTTGCCTTTACATCTTCCGCTGATAATCATTACGGTGTCACCTTTTTTAACATGAACCTTATTGTTATTACTATTCACGATGAACACCTCCAATTAAAGTACTTCCGGAGCAAGAGAAAGGATCTTCATATAATCTTTATCACGAAGTTCTCTTGCAACAGGCCCGAAGATACGAGTACCTCTCGGGTTTTTATCTTCTTTTATGATAACGGCTGCATTCTCATCAAAACGGATATATGTGCCATCATCACGGCGAACGCCCTTTTTGGAGCGAACGACTACTGCTTTAACTACATCGCCTTTTTTGACTGTACCGCCGGGAGCTGCTTTTTTTACTGATGCAACCACAACGTCGCCAATATTAGCGTACCTTCTTCCGGTACCTCCGAGAACACGAATGCACATAAGTTCTTTTGCACCGGTGTTATCGGCAACCTTGAGGTATGTCTGCTGTTGAATCACAGTGATTTCCTCCTTATCATTAGCACAAAAGATAACATTTCACAACAATGTTTCTTGTATTATGCTTCATCAAATAATGCCAATCGTATTTTATTATTTTGCCTTTTCGATTATTGAAACGAGTCTCCATCTTTTTTCTTTGGAAAGGGGACGAGTTTCCATTATTTTAACACGATCACCAACACCGGCCTCGTTATTCTCGTCATGAGCCTTAAACTTGATAGTTCTCTTAACAACCTTTTTGTACAAGGGATGTTTAACACTGTCCTCAATGGCTACAACGATAGTCTTATCCATTTTGTTGCTTACGACTCTGCCGATTTGTGTTTTTCTCAAGTTTCTTTCAGTTTTTACTTCACTCACGAATAAACCCTCCTTCCATTACGCATTTTTAGAGCTTTCGATCTGCTGCTCACGAATAACGGTATAAACACGAGCAATATCTTTTTTTACAGCCTTTATGCGCATGGGATTATCAAGCTGATTTATAGCGAGCTGAAAACGAAGATTAAACAGTTCCTGCTTAAGCGATTTGAGCTTCTCCTGAAGATCTTCGGCTGTCATTTCTTTAAACTCTGCTGCTTTTTTACTTGCCATTACTGCTCACCCTCCGTTTCGTCCTTTTTAACGAACTTGCATTTGATAGGAAGTTTAGCAGCTGCAAGACGCATAGCTTCTCTTGCTGTTTCTTCGGGAACACCTGCAAGCTCAAACATAACTTTACCCGGTTTTACGACTGCAACCCAATATTCGGGAGCACCTTTACCTTTACCCATACGAGTACCGAGAGGCTTGCTCGATACGGGCTTATCGGGGAAAATCTTTATCCAAACTTTACCAAATCTTTTGCAATAACGTGTCATAGCAACACGGGCTGCCTCGATTTGATTTGACTTTATCCATGCCGGTTCTTCAGCCATAAGACCGAACTCACCGTATGCCACTTTGTTGCCTCTGAGGGCTTTGCCTTTCATGCGGCCTCTGTGAACCTTACGGTATTTTACACGTTTAGGCATTAACATTACTTAGCCCCTCCTTCTCTGCGTGTTTTTTGGTTATCAGCAAGAACCTCGCCTTTGTAGATCCAAACTTTTACGCCGATTTTGCCATAAGTTGTATTTGCCTCGGCGAAACCGTAATCGATGTCGGCTCTGATTGTCTGAAGCGGGATAGTACCCTCATGATACTGTTCTGTTCTTGCAATTTCGGCACCACCGAGACGGCCTGCACATTGAGTTTTGATACCTTTTACAGGCTGATCTGCAACAACATTCTGCTGAGCATTTTTCTGATTTCTTCTGTTGCCTCTGTTACCTCTGTTATCGTTTCTCATATCGGTTTTCATAGCTCTTCCGATAGCCTGTTTCATAGCACGGCGATAAGAAACTCTCTTTTCGAGCTGTTGAGCGATATTCTCTGCAACGAGCTGAGCGTCTGTATCGGGGTTAGCCACCTCAATAACATTGATGCTTACGCTTTTGCCGAGCATTTTTTCGCATTTAAGTCTGAGAGCGTCTATTGTTTCACCTTTAGGGCCGATAACAACGCCGGGTTTAGAACAACGGATATTGATTCTAACTCTCTTAGCGGTACGCTCGATTTCGATTTTAGATATACCGGCACTTTTCTCTGAATTACCGGCATTATTTTTACCATCTTTAATAT
>CACXHC010000274.1 GCA_902767285.1 uncultured Ruminococcus sp. | reverse complement strand
TAAAAAAGTTTTTTGGAAAGGGTTTGGGAAAACCTTTTTTTCAAAAAAGGTTTTCCCAAGAAAAGCCAATTTTTCACAGCACCTTTTGTTTTTAATTAATTTTGCGATGCAAGAAGTTTTCTAACTCCGGCGAGCTTAACGCATATACAGAATATATCTGCCGCCTTTTTGAGTTCGTCTACGCTCGGATATGTGGGGGCTATTCTGATATTACTGTCTTTGGGGTCTTTGCCGTAGGGGAATGTTGCACCTGCTCCGGTGAGAACAACTCCGGCTTCTTTGCAAAGTTTTACGACTTCTTTGGCAGTACCTTCGAGAACATCTACACTTATAAAATATCCGCCGTTGGGCTTTGTCCATGATGCACAGCCTGTCGCCTTTACTTCATTTTCAAGAGCATTCAATACACATTCGAATTTAGGTGCGATAACTGCTTTATGCTTAGCCATATAATCAACAAGACCCTTGCTGTCCTTAAGATAACGCTGATGTCTGAGCATATTCAGCTTATCATAACCGATTGTTTGTTTTGTGTAACGAGCTTTTATAACGTCCATGTTATTTTTTGAACAAGCCATTACCGCAACGCCCGCACCCGGGAATGTGATTTTTGATGTAGATGCGAAAATTATCGGAAGATCTTCGTTGCCGTTCTTTTTGCACTCGTCCATTATGCTGAGAAGATGGTCGGGAGTGTCGGTTACATCGTGAATGACATAAGCGTTGTCCCAAATTATTCTAAAATCTTTGGCTTTGGGTTTAAGTGTGGCAAATCTGCGAACAGTGTCGTCAGAGTATGTTATACCCGTAGGATTCGAATATTTCGGAACACACCAAATTCCCTTTACGCTTTCGTCCTCCGAAACGAGTTTTTCCACTAAATCCATATCGGGGCCGTTCTCATCGGTCGGAATGTTAATCATTTCGATTCCGTAATATTCGGTTATACCAAAATGACGGTCATATCCCGGAACAGGACACAAAAATTTAATTTTATCTTGATTCAGCCACGGTTTACAGCCCGCTATTCCCTTAACCATGAATGTTGTTATTGTATCAAACATCATGTTAAGGCTGGAATTTCCGCCAACAAAAACCTCATCGGGCGATACTTCGAGTATATCGGCAAACATTCTTTTAACGCCGGGGATACCATCGAGAATACCGTAATTACGGCAATCTGTACCCTCGTCAATACAATCGCTCGACGAATTGAGAACATCAAGCATAGGCATTGAAATATCGAGTTGTTCGGCACCGGGTTTGCCTCTTGCCATGTTAAGAGAGAGTCCGAGTTCCTTATAATCCGAATAAGCCTTCGCAAGGGCGTTCTCCTCGTTGAGAAGTTCTTCTCTGTTCATTTCCACATATTTTTTCATAAATAGACAGCCTCCGTATCAAATAATGAAATAATGTCCGTACACTATTCTAATATATATATGCGGAAATTGCAAGAAAAATTTTTTAATCTTGCAGATATTCTCCGTTTTAATCTATTTTCACAAGATATTCGTTAATTATTTGACAATTTCACAACAAAAAGATTCAACTTTTCTGTTCGGCAAATCCGATTTTTGAAAGCGGTAACGACAATTTTTCTACAAGCACGACAGCCACAGTCATTTTTAAAATATCGGGAATTATAAACGGAAATACGCACAGCGAAAGTATTTTGAGTATTCCCATAGGGTCGTTGTTTTGCATATAAACAAAATAAAACCAGATTGTTCCGAATATATAACACACCATAAGTCCGACAATCATTCCCGAAACCATGACAAAAACAGACCCCGACTTGATTTTTTTTAATAATCCGATTATCAGCACCGCAAGCACAAATCCGACTATATATCCTCCTGTTGAACCAAGTATTACCGATATTCCTGATTTGAATCCCGAAAACACGGGGATTCCGATTATTCCAAGTGCGATATATACCGTAACAGCCATCATGCTTTCTTTTACTGAAAATAATCCGGCTATCAAAAATATTGCGAATGTTTGAAGCGTGAACGGTACAAACGGGCCTATCGCCGGAATACCTATCCATGAACATATTACCAAAAGTCCTGCCGATACCCCCACCGTTATGACCGTCATTATTTGAGGAGATATTTTTTCTTTTTTCATTTCTTTTTTCACCGCTTTTTACAATATACAAATTATCAGCTGATAAGTAAATTATATAATGTAAACCATTATTTGTCAATATGCGGTTTACATTTTTTTAATAAATTACTGTGAAAAATTGGCTTTTCTT
>CACXHC010000273.1 GCA_902767285.1 uncultured Ruminococcus sp. | reverse complement strand
TTATATAGTAAAAGTTTTTTTTGCTTCTTTTTTTTTCAAAAAAAAGAAGAGAAAATATTTTGTCTGGTTTTACTTTAGTTTTTATTAAATACCGCACAAAGAGATTGAGTATCTTTTTGTGCGGTAAAAAATTACATGTCGATAGTAGAAATACAGAGAGTAGTTTCCTCAAGCACATCGAGCAAAGCTCTTACAGTATCGAGAGCGGTAAAAATGGCGATATTATTTTCAACAGCCCAACGGCGAATCAAATATCCGTCATTATTATTTTCTCTGTAAATATCCTTTGTGTTTATAACGTAGCTGATATATCCCGAGTGCATGGCATCGAAAATTTCCTCATTGCCTGTGGAGATTTTCTGGCGTGTTCTTGTGCGGATACCATGTTCTTTCAGATATTTCGCAGTACCCTCGGTAGCCTCTATATTAAATCCGAGATTATAGAAACGGCGAATAAGCGGAAGAGCTTCTTCTTTATCAACATCGGCGATAGTAGCAAAAACAGTTCCGTAATTAACCATTTTTGTTCCGGCAGATTGCAGAGCTTTGTACAACGCTCTGTTGAGTGTTCTGTCATATCCGATAGCCTCGCCGGTGGATTTCATTTCGGGGCTGAGATAAACGTCAAGACCTCTCAATTTCGAGAACGAGAATGCCGGAGCTTTAACATACCAGCGTTCTTTCTCTTTCGGATAAACTTCAGTTAATCCCTGTTCTTTTAAGCTCTTGCCGAGAATTGCAAGAGTGGCAATATCTGCGAGCGAGTATCCTGTTGCTTTCGAGAGGAACGGAACTGTTCTCGATGAACGGGGATTTACTTCGATAACATAAACATCGTTGTTTTTGTCAACAATGAACTGAATATTGTAAAGTCCGACAATGCCGATTCCAAGACCAAGTTTCACAGTATAGTCGATAATAACGTCCTTGACCTCTTTTTTGATGGCGAAGGACGGATAAACGCTGATACTGTCGCCCGAGTGGATACCGGTTCTCTCGACGTGTTCCATAATACCGGGGATAAATACGTCTGTACCGTCACAAACAGCGTCAACTTCGCACTCCATGCCCGAAATATATTTATCGACAAGAACAGGCTTGTCAACATCGACTTCAACGGCAGTTTTGAGATAGTGGCGGAGCATTTCTTCATTTGCGACTATCTGCATAGCACGACCGCCCAAAACGTAGCTCGGACGAACAAGAACAGGATAGCCGATTTCAGCAGCCGCCGCAACACCGTCCTCGATATTAGTAACGGCTTTTCCCTTTGGCTGAGGAATATTCAGTTCTTCCATAATTTTCTCGAACGAATCTCTGTTTTCGGCTTTTTCGATAGCGTCAACATCTGTGCCGATAATTTTTACGCCTCTTTTCATAAGCGGTTCGGCAAGGTTGATGGCAGTCTGACCGCCGAGAGAAGCAATAACGCCCATAGGCTTTTCGAGTTCGATTATGTTCATAACGTCCTCAACGGTGAGCGGTTCAAAATAAAGTTTGTCGCTTGTGGTGTAGTCGGTGGACACCGTTTCGGGGTTATTGTTTATTATGATAGCCTCGTATCCGTTGTTTTTGATAGTCATAACAGCGTGAACTGTCGAATAGTCAAACTCAACACCCTGACCGATTCTTATCGGGCCTGAACCGAGAACGACAATTTTTTTCTTATCCGAAACAATAGACTCGTTTTCCTGCTCATAAGTTGAGTAGAAGTACGGAATATATGAATCGAACTCAGATGCACAAGTATCTATCATTTTGTAAACGGGGAACATTTTTTCTTTACAGCGAAGATTATATACATCATCTTCGGTGCATTCCCAAAGTTTAGCGATATATTTATCGGAAAATCCCATACGCTTTGACTGATACAGAATTTTCACATCATTTTTGTTAGCTTTTATAACTCTCTCATATTCGACAATATTCTTGATTTTCTCAAGGAAGAACATATCTATTTGAGTTATATTGAAAATTTCTCTTAAATCTATTCCATTCCAGATAAGTTCGGCGATAGCATAAATACGGTCATCTGTACCCTTTTTGATATAGTCGAGAAGTTCGTCATCGCTCATATCATTAAATTTAGGTTTATACAGATGATAAACGTCTATTTCGAGAGAGCGGACAGCTTTCAGAAGGCTTTCTTCAAAAGTTCTGCCTATGCTCATAACTTCGCCCGTTGCCTTCATCTGAGTTCCGAGAACGTTTGATGCGTCCGAGAATTTATCAAACGGGAAACGGGGCATTTTTGTAACAACATAGTCGAGAGTAGGTTCGAACGATGCCGGAGTATTTGCGATTTGGATTTCATCGAGAGTCATGCCGACAGCTATTTTTGCGGAAACTCTCGCAATAGGATATCCGCTTGCCTTTGACGCAAGAGCAGAAGAACGTGAAACTCTCGGATTTACCTCAATAAGATAGTAATCAAAAGAAACGGGGTCAAGTGCAAACTGAACATTACAACCGCCCTCAATTTTCAATGCTCTGATAATTTTCAAGGCACTGTCTCTTAACATATGATATTCTTTATTTGTAAGAGTTTGAGAAGGAGCAACAACAATCGAGTCGCCTGTGTGAATACCAACGGGATCGATATTCTCCATATTACAAATTGTGATTGCCGTGTCATTGGAATCTCGAATAACTTCGTATTCGATTTCTTTGTATCCCTTAACGCTTTTCTCAACGAGAACTTCGTGAACAGGGGAGAGGCGGAGAGCATTTGTCTGAATATCGATAAGTTCTTCGTCATTGTTGACGAATCCGCCGCCCGTACCGCCGAGCGTGAATGCCGGACGCAAAACTACCGGATAGCCGATTTCGTGTGCAGCTTCGAGAGCTTCTTCAACAGAATGAGTTGTAACAGAAGGGAGAATCGGCTCTCCGAGGTCTTGGCAAAGTTGCTTGAATAACTCTCTGTCCTCGGCTTTTTCGATACTCTCGACACTTGTTCCGAGCAATTCAACCTGACACTCATGCAAAACGCCCTTTTTGGCGAGTTTTACCGCAAGATTAAGTCCTGTTTGACCGCCAATTCCGGGAACAATAGCGTCGGGGCGTTCATATCTGAGGATTTTTGCCATATATTCGAGCGTAAGCGGCTCCATATAAACTTTATCGGCGATGACAGTATCTGTCATGATAGTAGCGGGGTTTGAGTTGCACAAAACAACCTGATAACCTTCTTCTCTGAGAGCGAGGCACGCTTGAGTGCCGGCATAGTCGAACTCAGCCGCCTGACCTATAACGATAGGGCCTGAGCCTATAACGAGAACTTTCTTTATATCTTTTCTTTTTGACATATTATTTGCCCTCCTTCATAAGACGGATAAATTTCTCAAAAAGATAAGTACTGTCCTGCGGGCCGGGAGCACTTTCGGGATGATACTGAACACTGAAAACTTTATCTTTTTGGCACGAAACACCTTCAACGGTGTTATCAAGTATATTAACATGAGTAACAGTAAGCTCAGTATTTTTAACGCTTTCGGAGTCAACCGCATAGCTGTGATTCTGGCTTGTTATCTCTATTTTTCCGTTTTCAAGATTTTTAACGGGGTGATTTCCGCCTCTGTGACCGAATTTCAGTTTGTAGGTTTTAGCACCGTAAGCAAGGCTTATAAGCTGATGTCCGAGGCATATTCCAAATATAGGATATTCACCCTTAATATTTTTGATAAGCTCAATAACTTCGGGAACATCTTCGGGATTTCCGGGGCCATTGGAGAAGAAAACGCCATCGGGATTAAGTTTTCTTATTTCATCGGCAGTTGTATTGTAGGGAACAACGGTGACATTACATCCAAGTTTATTAAGACTTCTTATTATATTGAGTTTGATACCGCAGTCAACGGCGACAACATCGAGTTTGGGGTGAGCCGTTCTGGAATACCATTTCTTTTTACAGCTGACTTTTGAAACAGCGTCTTTCGGAATATCTGTTTCGGCGAGGATTTTCATACACTCGTCATGAGGTTTATCGGCATCGGTGATAAGCACTTTTTGGTGACCGAAATCTCTTATTCTGCGGGTAATCATTCTTGTATCGATACCCGAAATACCGGGAATACCGTATTCTTCGAGTGTTTCGCCGAGTGTTTTTGTATATCTGAAGTTAGAGGGGATACTGTTATACTCACGAACGATAAGACCGCCTATTGTAGGAGTTTTAGTTTCGAAATCATCATCGGCGATACCGTAATTTCCGATAAGCGGATAAGTCATAGTAACCATTTGATAAGTATAAGACGGGTCTGAAACTATTTCCTGATACCCTACCATAGAAGTATTGAAAACGAGTTCGCAGACTCTTTCGCAATCGAAGCCGAAGCCTGTTCCGAAAAACTCCCCGCCGTCCTCAAGAACGATTTTTTTATTAGTTAGTTTTTCCATTTTATTTCCCCCTTAACTATTGTCATAACACATTCGCCGAAAACTTTCATTTTATCGAACGGAGTAGCCCTGCCCATTGTAAGAAAATCATCGGGATCAACAGTGTATTCTTTATCTAAATTCCAAACGGAGATATTAGCAAATTTACCCTCAGCGATTTCGGTATCTATGCCGAAACGTTTTCCGGGATTAAGGCTCATCAGCTCAACGAGTTTTTCGAGCGTGACAACGCCTGTTTTAACAAGATTTGTATAGAGAGCCGGAAAAGCGACTTCCAGACCAACAACGCCCATCAGACTTTTTTCAAGACCACGAGATTTTTCTTCGGCACTGTGCGGAGCGTGGTCTGTAGCGATCATATCGATTGTACCGTCAATAACACCCTCAATTAAAGCGAGTTTATCATCTTCGGCACGGAGTGGCGGATTCATTTTAAATTTACCGTCCTCAATCAAATCTTTATCGCAAAAGACGAGGTAATGCGGGCCGGTTTCGCAAGTTATGTCAACGCCATCTTTTTTAGCCTGACGAATCAGCTCAACGCTTTCTTTTGTCGAAACATGGCAAACATGATATTTACACTTTGTTTCATTTGCGAGCTGAATATCTCTTTTTATCTGACCCCACTCACTCTCGGAGCAAATCCCCCTATGACCATGAGTTTTTGCATACTCGCCGTCATGAATATAACCGCCCTTTAACAGTTCGTTAACTTCGCAGTGAGCGGCGATAATTTTGTCAAGAGATTTGGCTTTGAGCATAGCATCTTTCATAAGACCGTCACGCTGAACGCCTCTGCCGTCATCTGAAAAGGCGATGACATTTTCAGCCATTCCGTCCATATCGGACAAAATCTGACCTTCCTCGTTAACCGAAATCGAGCCATACGGATGAACATTTATTACGGCATCTCGATTAATGATGTCGAGTTCTTCCTGAAGATGTTCGACACTATCGGGAACAGGATTCAGATTAGGCATAGCACAAACATCAGTGTAACCGCCTCGGGCAGCGGCGAGCGAGCCTGTTTTTATAGTTTCTTTATATGAAAAACCCGGTTCTCTGAGATGTACATGAACATCGACAAAACCGGGAAACAAGAAACAGTTACTCATATTAAATATTTCAACATCAGTTTCGGCGGATGTTATGTTGTCCGCAATAGAAACGATTTTGCCGTCAGAAATAAAAATATCTTTTTGACATATTGTTTTATTAAGAAATACATTGGCATTTTTCAGCAAATATTTCATTATTTAAAACTCCTTTGCGAATTTGTGAAATGAGCCGTTCGCAACTCTCTCAATATTTTAACATCTAATGAGTGGTATGTCAAGAATGAATTTGTAAATAAAACATAAACCACTCTTATCGGTAGTTTT
>CACXHC010000272.1 GCA_902767285.1 uncultured Ruminococcus sp. | reverse complement strand
GATAATGGAATCGGCATAAAGCAGGACGAGGCAGACAAAATTTTTGAAAGATTCTATCGCAGCGACCCCGCCCGCAACCGTCAAAACGGCGGTTACGGACTCGGTTTGTCTATCGCCAAATGGATTGCCGACCAGCACAGCGGATTTTTTGAAGTTTTAAGTTACGAAAATCTCGGCACAAGAATTTCGCTTGTGTTGCCTATAAAGCCGGCTTTATATATTGCCTTGCAAAATAACGAAAATTCGGAACAGAAAGATTAATCCTCAAAATTTAGCGTTGTTTTTTCAAGGTCATGCGGAACAAGAGTTTCGGAAAAAAGCGATTTTGCATACTCGGAATATTGATAAGGGTCAGGAAGTGACGGGCTGAAATGCGTAAGCCAGAGTCTTTTTGACCCTGATTTTTTTGCAATTTCGGTGGCTTCGTGAAACATCATGTGCTTTTTTTCTTTAGCCATTTTGCTTTTTGATGTATCGGCATACATTCCCTCGCAAATCAGAAGGTCGGAATTTCGGGCAAGCTCTGTAATTGCGTCTGTGGGGCGGGTATCGGTGCAGTATGTTACTTTCAGACCTTTTCTGTCGGCTCCCATGACCATATCAGGAGTAATTATCTTATCACCGACACGAACGCTCTCCCCCATTTGAAGATTTTTCCACTGACGAACATCTGCCCCCGTTTTTTTTGCTGATTCGGGGTCAAATTTTCCTTTTCGGGAGAGAGCAAACGAATACGCATAACAAATCACACTGTGTTCAACAAGCTGTGATGTTATACTGAGTCCGTTTATCACAAAATTTTCGGATTCTTGCTCAAGCTCGATTATCTGCACATCAAAGGGCATTTGAGGAGCTGTTATGCAAAGTGCCGATATAATTCTTTTTGCACCTTTGGGAGCAATTATTTTTACAGGCTGTAATCTGTCGGCTTTCGCCATAGAGAGCAAAAGTCCCTGAAGTCCCGTGACATGGTCGGCATGAAAATGCGTTATCAAAATAACGTCTATATCGTGCATACTTATGTTACCTCTGCGAAGTTGTATTTGAGTTCCCTCGCCACAGTCAACAAGAAATGTACTTCCGTTGTATCTTAGGCTGAGTGCGGTCAAGGCTCGTTCGGCGAGAGGCATCGTTCCGCCCGTCCCCAAAAGACAAACATCTATCATGAAATACTACCGCTTTCACGATTTATTCTGAATTGTATCGAGCGTTTGAGGTAATTGAGATACTCTTCATTGTCGCACATAGCTTTTCCGGGAGTATCGGAAATTTTGGCAACGGGATTTCCGTTAACATATTGAAGTTTTATAACTATATTGAGTGCTTCCTCGCAGGTATCATTGGAACAGAATGTTCCTATACCAAACGAAACTTTCGCTCTATCCTTAAAATAATCGTAGAGGTTCTGAGCTTTATCAAAATCAAGGCTGTCACTGAAAAGAAGAAGTTTTGTTTTGGGGTCTACACCGTACTTTTTGTAATGAGCTATGATTTTTTCTCCCCACTCGTACGGGTCGCCGCTGTCGTGACGAACTCCCGAATAGTTATTCACCATAGACCTGTTGAAATCAAGCAAGAAAAGGTCTGTTGTGAGTGTATCGGTAAGAGCTGTACCGTTATCGCCGTCATACTCCTCGTACCAGTCCTTCATGGCATAATGATTCGTATAGCCGAGAGGAATCGAATTTATTCCCTGATACATCTGAACAAACTCGTGTGCGTATGTTCCGATAGGCGTAAGATTATATTTTTTCGCAAGATATACGTTAGATGTACCTACACAATTTTTAGTTTCCTGAGCAAGGCGGCGAACAACAACGTCCTCCCACTCACGGGAAAGACGACGGCGGCAGCCAAATTCAGCAAATTTGAATGTATATTTTCCGCTGTTAAAATCGGCTATTTTTTGATTGAGCTTTTCTTCGGCAGATTTGCGGAGAGTTTCGTAATCATAAGCCATACGGAAATAAACCTCGTTTATAATTTCGAGAAGATATATTTCGAACTGCATCGCCGAAAATAAAGGGCCGTTAACAATTACCGACAACTCGCCCGAATCCGAAAGCGATATATTAACATAATCTCTTATCGGGTGCCACAAGCGAAGAAAATCAACATAGTCATCTTTAATAAATCTTATTGAACGAAGATAATCAAGTTCTGATTTTGTAAAATAGAGAGTACAAAGACGGTCAACTTGTGCATCTATTTCGTCAGCCATTTCTTTTGTAAAGACAACGCCCTTGTTACGGCACTTGAAATGGTACTCTCCGCAAAGATTCGTGTGTTTATGGAAAATAACCTGATTCATATTAAATTTATACAAATCGGTGTCGAGCAGAGATTCTACAATTGGTTCAAGTTTTCTCATAAATATCAAGCCTCCAATGCAACACAAAGAGTCGCGTACAGTAAATTAAAGTTTTTTTGCTTCTTTTTTTCAAAAAAAGAAAATCTTCAATACAATTATAACGTTTTTTTACGTTGAGGTCAATATTGACTTTTTAATATTTATACGGTAAAATAAAAATGGAGGTGCTTAATATGAGTAATATTGATTTGATAATCGAAAAACTTAAGTCAAACAAAAATTTCAGAATGATTTACCACAAACGCCCTGACGGAGATACAATATGCTGTTCCTACGCGCTTGCATTGGCTCTGCGTTCGATTGGAGCTAAGTGCGAAGTTGTCGGCACGGGCGAAATTCCCGAAATCTACCTGTACATGACCGACCGTTTCCCAAATGATAAAGTCGAAAATCCGGTCAATATTTCAATTGACGTTTCGGCAACTACTCGACTCGGCGATTACAGCGGTGAAAAAATAGATATTTGTATTGACCACCATATCAACAATAATATTGATGCTCCGCTTAAATTAGTCGATTCCGAAGCCGCAGCCTGTGCCGAAGTTCTCTACGATCTCATAATTGCATTAATCGGAAATATTCCTGTTGACATAGCTAACTTTATGTATACGGCTATCGTCACCGACACCAATTGTTTCCGCTCGATGGATACTCGCCCCAACACTATGAAAATCGCCTATAAACTCGCTTGTGCCGGTGCGGATATAGTCAACATTCCCAGACGACATTTCCTCTTGAAAACTCCCCAAAGAATGAAAATCGAAAACACTCTTGTCAACAGCTTTCATTATAGTTGCGAAGGAAAAGTTCTGTGCGGTGTAATCACTATTCAAGATATGGAAAACGCCGGTATAACACACGCAAATCTCGAAGGACTTAACTCTCTTACCGAAGTTGTAAAAGGTATAGACATTGGAGTTACTATAAGAGAATTACCCGGAAACAGAAGCAGAGTTTCTTTGCGAACATTCGATAAATACGATGCCTCGGATATTTGCTCAAGAATGGGCGGCGGAGGTCACAAGCACGCCGCCGGAAGTGAATTGGATTGTTCCCCGTTCGAAGCAAGAGATATTGTCGAGCAAGTTTGCGAAAAATATATTAAAGAGTATAACTGACTTTTATAAAAGGTGCTGTGAAAAGTTGGCTTTCTTTGGAAAAGTTGGCTTTCTTGAGAAAAGTTGGCTTTCTTGGGAAAACCTTTTTTGAAAAAAAGATTTTCCCAAACCCTTTCCAAAAAACTTTTTTATGGTAGAGTAGGTTTAGTATGCTATCTGTCACAGCAATCTTACGGAATAATATTT
>CACXHC010000271.1 GCA_902767285.1 uncultured Ruminococcus sp. | reverse complement strand
CTGCCCGCTTTTTGAAAAAAGCGGGGCAAAAACTTTAATATATGGTTAAATGAACAATTTTTCATTAAATTTCACAATAAAAGTTTTTTGGAAAGGGTTTGGGAAAACCTTTTTTTCAAAAAAGGTTTTCCCCAAAAATTAAAGTTTTTTTTGCTTCTTTTTTTTTCAAAAAAAAGAAGAAAAAAACAACGAACAAAAATAGGATGCTTGTTGTGCAGTCGTAAAATATGATGGCGACACCCTAACCGCTCCTCGGTGGATTGTGCCGAAATGCTCATGGGCGAGCGGTGAACAGTGCAGTCCTGCTCTTACGGCGATTCCTTTTGAATTTAGTCGGCGTGCGGTTTCTTCGCTGTCCCAATCTGAGTAATTGAAAGATAGGACTCCGCCGAAATGTTCTGTGTTGGGTCTTTTTGTATAGAATGTTATTTTTTTGCTTTGTGAAAGAGTATCGTAGATTTGTGTTAAAATTTTGTTTTCGTGGGCGAGAAGTCTGTTTTCTCCAATCTTTTTTACAAAGTCTAAACCTGCCGAAAGTCCTGCTATACCGTGAAGATTCGGTGTTCCGCTTTCGAATTTGTCGGGCGGAAAATTCGGTTGCTCAAACGAGCGTGAACCGCTCCCCGTTCCGCCTTCGATAATCGTTTTTAGCAGTTCCGGACGCTGTGCAATCAAAATGCCCGTTCCCAGTGGGGCGTATAATCCTTTGTGTCCGGGCATACATACAAAATCAAATTTGCTTTCTGTGACGTTTATATTAAAAAGTCCTGCACTCTGTGATGCGTCTATCATTATGGGGATTCCATATTGATGGCACATCGCCGATATTCTCTCTACGGGCAGTTTTATTCCCCAAACGTTCGATACATGATTGCATATAACTATTTTTGTGTTTGGTCGAAGTGCCTCTCGAAATCTTGCGAGTGTTTCGTCGTCATCTTCCGAAATTTTTACTATTGTAGATGTTATTCCTCTGCTTTCAAGCGATTTTATCGGACGCATTACCGCATTATGCTCCATGTCAGATACGACAACGTGGTCATTATTTGAGGTTAAAATTCCTTTTATTACCATATTCGCCGCATTTGTACAGTTAACGGTGAATATAATATTTTCGGGGGAGTTTGCTCCGAACATCTCGGAGGCTTTTACTCTGCATTTGTAAATCTGATTTGTTGCTGTTATAGACATATCGTGTCCGCTTCTGCCCGGATTTGCAGAGTATAAAAACGAATCGTTTACCGCCTTTCTTACGCTCTGCGGTTTTGGATAAGATGTTGCGGCGTTGTCAAGATATATCATATCACATAACACCACCCGATTTTATCAGCTCAACCGCTTTTGCGTAATTTTTGGGAACATACAAACTATATCCGCACCCGCCGTTCGCCGATCCTCCCGGCGTTTTTATCAATTGCGAGCGAATACCCTTTTTTGTGAGATAATCTTTTATCTTTAACGCTTGTGTAACCGATTTTACCGATATAAGATTTTTATTTTCCATTATTGATCACCTCTCTTTTCAAAGGCCAAAACCTTTGATATTACCATTATATTCAAAAAAATTTTTGCGGTTACTATTCAATATAATTGCAATAGAAAGATTTATGTGATATAATATCTTCAGGAGGTGGTAAAATGAACAGTATGTTTCTTCAAAAAAAAGATGAACCACAAGCAAAAAAAGTAATTCTAACAAAAAATGAGGAGCTTAACCGTAAAATCTCGCTGAGAAAAGACATTGTAGAGGAAAAAGCAAAATTAATATCCGTTAATAATACAATGGCTCGTGTCGTTTTCGTTCTCGATCATTCAGGCTCAATGAGAACTATGTACAAAGATGGTACGGTGCAGAATCTTCTCGAAAGAATCTTTCCGATGGCGATGTACTTCGACGATAACTCCGAACTCGATTTCTACTGGTTCGACAAAATATTCAAAGAGTTTGAACCTGTTGTACCCGGTAATCTTGAGGGATATGTCGCTGATGTTATTTTGTCCAAAAATGATCACTTCGGTGCTACTTATTACGCTCCTGTCATCGATGAGATTACAAAACAGTACGGAATACAGAAAAAATCAAATATTCCTACATTCGTTATATTTATAACCGATGGTGCAAACGCTGATAAGACTGATTCTAAAAAAGCTCTTATTGAAGCGTCTAAGTATAATATTTTCTGGAAGTTTATAGGAATTGGCAAAGAAAAATTTGATTTTCTTGAAAAACTCGACACCATGGAAGGCAGAGTTGTTGATAACGCAAATTTCGTAAGCGTGAACAATCTTGATGACCTTTCAGATGATCAACTGTATTCTCTTCTTCTCAAAGAATACGACGAGTGGTTAGGGCTTTGTCGTTCTCACAATATACCGGTTTAATTTGAAAGGGGATTTATTTTTATGGATTATGATTACAGTTACAATTACGATTACACCCCGTATGACTACGGCATGGACTATACGGATTTTGCCAATTTTATAGTAATAGCTATTGCGATTGGCTTAATAGTTTTGGCAGTATGTGTTGTTGCTATGTGGAAGATTTTTGTAAAGGCTGGTCGTCCTGGTTGGAACAGCGTTATTCCCTACTACAACACATACACCTTATACGAAATAGCCTGCGGTAAAAAATTTGCCATTATCGGAACTTGCGTAATGCTTGTTGACTCGGTTTTTACGAGCGTTTCACGAAGCAATTCATCTGGATCGGGTTCAAGTGCGGGTTCTGGTATAGTTACTCTTGTTAGTCTTATTGGTCTTGTTTGTTCTATATATGCTTATTACAGATTGTCGGTAGCTTTCGGTCATGGAATAGGCTTTACCATAGGTCTTGTTTTGCTTACCCCGATTTTCTTATGTATTCTTGCTTTCGGTTCAAGCAGATACTTGGGTACGAGCGGTGAGAACTCTATGTTTGATGCTTTTTCATCTAACAGAATGTCGCAAATGAACAACGGTTATTATCCTCAGCAACAAACAAATAATGCGTATGACCCATATCAGACATTCGGAAGCAACAACGCAAATGTTCAGAATGGCAGAGTTTCGCTTGATAAAAACGAAAATACAAATTTCCAAGCTCAAACTCAGTTCCAGCAACAAGGCGGATTCCAACAACAGGGTGGATTCCAGCAACAGCCGAGCGGATTCCAGCAGCAGCAAGGCGGATTTTCACAGCAAAACGGATTCTCACAGCAGGCACAGCCTCAAGTTAATACTTCCTACAATCCTTTTGAGAATAACAACAATGCCGGCGGTTCGTCTATGAGCTACGATTCCACACCCTCGAACGCAAATTACAATAGTTTTGCAGACCAAATCGCTAATGATACTTTTGGCGGATTTAATGGTCATCTTTAATCAAAAATAAAAAAACTGAAGAGAGTTCGGGTGGAATATCCGAACTCTTTTTATTATTACAAAACTGTAACTATTTTGGTATTGCATTTTATTTTTATATATGTTATAATACATCTTGCTGAGAAACAAATCCGGGTGTGGCGCAGTTTGGTAGCGCGCTTGAATGGGGTTCAAGAGGCCGCTGGTTCGACTCCAGTCACTCGGACTT
>CACXHC010000270.1 GCA_902767285.1 uncultured Ruminococcus sp. | reverse complement strand
AACCCTTTCCAAAAAACTTTTTTTATGGTAGAGTAGGTTTAGTATGCTATCCGTCACAGCGAGAGCGTGACGGAGGGGTGTCACAGCAATCTTACGGAATAATATTTACTAAATACCATAACAACAAATCCGACTGCGTACTTGTGCAGTCGGGCAGGCGGTGCCTGCACCCGATTCGCATTTTAGTTTTTATGTGCATAAACTTACGCCTGCGTAATAATACTTGCTTGATAATATGAAAACAAATCCGACTGCGTTGTTTGCAGTCGGATTTGTTTAAGTTTAAGGAATATTCGTTTAAACACCTAAAATTTATATAGTTAAAGTTTTTTTGCTTCTTTTTTTTCAAAAAAAAGAAGGCGGGGTTCGGGGGCGGCAGCCCCTGAGAAAGCCACCGAACAAAGAATTATTCAACAGTAACGGACTTAGCGAGGTTACGGGGTTGATCTACGTCGTTACCTCTTTGGACAGACGTATAATATGCTATGAGCTGGAGCGGAACGCAAACGAGCATTGGGAGAAGTATTTCTTCAAAATTGGGAATTTTAAGAACAAAATCGGCTACATCTTCGCCCACGTTGTCGCTTTCCTTGCAAATCATGATTACTTTTGCACCTCTTGCCTTTACTTCCTTGATGTTGCTTACGGTCTTTTCGTAAAGTGCTGATTGAGTCGCTACTGCAATAACGGGCATTTCGGGTGTTATGAGAGAGATTGTTCCGTGCTTGAGTTCACCGGCGGCGTAGCTCTCGGAGTGAATGTACGAAATCTCTTTCAGTTTGAGACTGCCTTCCATGCTGAGAGCATAGTCAAGTCCTCTTCCAATATAAAGCAAGCTGTCAGCGGATACAAGCTGAGTCGAGATTTTTTGTGCCATCTCGGTTGTGGATTCTATAACATCTTTTACCAAATCGGGAGTTTCGAGAAGTTTTGATGTGTAATATTTGTATTTTTGTTCATCAATTGTTCCTTTTGCGTATGCAAGCTGGAACGCAAACAAATACATTACCGATAACTGAACCATATATGCCTTGGTTGATGCTACCGAAATCTCGGGGCCGGCATGAGTATATATGAGCATATCTGCTTCACGGGCAATTGTACTTCCCATGGCATTAACTATTGCGAGTGTCTTTGCCCCCTTGCTCTTCGCAAGACGCATAGCAGCAAGGCTGTCGGCTGTTTCTCCACTCTGCGATACTATTATAATAAGGTCGCCTGAGGATATTATCGGGTTTCTGTATCTGAACTCGCTTGCTATGTCAACAGTTACAGGAGTACGGGCTATATCTTCCATGACATATTTGCCAACCATGCCCGAGTGCATAGCTGTTCCGCAGGCAACAATAAATATATTTTTTACTTTTCTGAGAAAATCGGGGTCGATGTTGCACTCCGACAAATCCGGCATGCCGTCTTTAATTCTTGGAGTAACGGTGTTTTTGATCGCCGTTGGCTGTTCGTTTATCTCCTTTATCATATAATGAGGATAACCGCATTTACCTACGGCGTTAACGTCCCAATCCGCAGTTTTGAGAGTCTTTACAATCGGCTGATAGTGCGAATCATAAACTTTTATGCCATCTTTGCTCAAAACAGCTATTTCATCATGCTCAAGCAAATAATAATTTTTCGTGTATTCTATTATTGCAGGAACGTCAGACGCAATAAAACTTTCGCCCTCGCCAACACCTATTACAAGCGGGCTTTCTCTTCTAATCGCAAACACGGTGTCGGGGAAATCTTTAAATATAATACCTAATGCAAAACTGCCTCTGAGGTCTTGTGTTGTTCTTATTATCGCCTTTATGGGGTCGTTGATGCAATCGTAATAATGGTCAACAAGCTGAGCTACTACCTCTGTATCGGTATCGCTGACAAAAGTTCTGCCGTTCTTTATGAGAAAATCCTTAAGTTCTTTGTAATTTTCGATAATGCCGTTGTGAACAAGAGTTACTTTTGCTCCGCTGTGAGGGTGAGAGTTTATATCGGACGGTTCACCATGGGTTGCCCATCTGGTGTGACCTATTCCGGCAATTCCTTTCGGCTTGCCCTCTTTTTTCATTTTTTCGGTGAGGTTTATGAGCTTGCCTTTCGTTTTGGCAACCGAAATATCGCCGTTCTCAAAAACTGCTATTCCGGCGGAGTCGTATCCTCTGTATTCAAGGTGTGACAACGCATTTACAAGTACGTCTGAACAATCTCTGTGACCTACATAACCAACTATTCCACACATAAATATTTTCCTCCAATCGTTAACAGCTAAAAAATATTAAGCTGTTGTTTTCTTCTTTTTCTTTTTACCTTTATTGTTGACTTTTTTATCGCTGTTGCTGTCATTTTTTGATGATTCATCACTTGGCTTTGGCTCAGGTTTATCCTGTTCGGCATCGCTTCCGCCGACATTGAGTTTGTGATTGAATGTTGGTACAATCTCACTCAGCAACTTAACTGTAAGTTCGCTGTCGTTGGAGTTAGCTGCATCTTTTAACTCCTGCAAATCGCCAAGAAAGTTGTCAGGCTCTATCTTTATTTGAGTTCCGATAAAGATTTTCTTATTTGCGGTTTCAACCAAGCCTTCTTCATTCATGAGAAGTTCTTCGTAAAGCTTCTCGCCGGGACGCAGACCCGTAAACTTAATTTCAACATCTTGATAAGGCACTTTGCCATATAATCTTATGAGATTTTCGGCAAGAGTTACAATTTTGACGGGTTCACCCATATCGAGAACGAAAATCTCGCCGCCGTGAGCCATCGCACCGGCTTGCAGTACAAGCGATACGGCTTCGGGAATCGTCATAAAATATCTGATTATATCACGGTGAGTAACCGTAACGGGCTTGCCTGTTTCAATTTGCTTTTTAAAAAGCGGAATAACAGAACCGTTACTTCCAAGCACGTTACCGAATCTTGTTGTAACGAACTCGGTTTTGGTGTAGTTTTGTGCCATATACTGAATAATCATCTCACAGCATCGTTTTGTCGCACCCATTACGTTTGTGGGGTTAACGGCTTTATCGGTGGAAATCATAACGAATTTTTCGACATTATAGTATTCGGCGAGAGTGGCACAATTGAACGTACCAAAAACATTATTTTTAACTGCCTCTTCGGGAACTGTTTCCATAAGTGGAACGTGTTTATGGGCTGCTGCATGGAAAACAACGTTAGGACGATAAGTTTTAAAAATAAGATTCATCTTATCATAATCACGAACGGACGCTATGAGCGTTACAAGATTAATATTTTCCTTGCCGTAGTCCATGTACAATTCTTGTTGAATTTCATAGGCATTATTTTCGTATATATCCACAATAATAACCTGTTTAGGAGAATATTTACATATCTGACGCACAAGCTCGCTTCCGATAGAACCGCCGCCACCTGTTACCATACACACTTTGCCCGATATAAAACTTTTGACATCTTCGCTGTCGAATTTTACGGGTTCGCGGCCGAGCAAATCTTCAATACGAATATCCTGAGCCTTAGACATAATCTGAGTATTTCCGTTTTGGTCATCAAGCATCTGAGTGAGATACGGAATAATTTTTATTTTACAGCTTGTTTCGCTGGCGAGGTCAAGAATACGCTTGCGATCTTTCTCATCAAGTGACGGAATAGCAAGAATAATGAGGTCAACTGCTTCTTTACGGCACCATTTTGAAATTTCGTTTGTAGTACCTTTTATGGGAATACCCATAATACTTGTACCCTGTTTGTCGGGGTCGTCATCGACAATACAAACAGGCTCGTATTTATGGGCGGGATTTTTGGGGTCGTTAACTGAATCTTTTATTTCCTTAAGAATCATGTGACAAGCCTTGCCAGCTCCGATAATCATGGTACGCTGTTTTTGATACTGCTTGCCATCAACAGCAATCGTCAAAAATGCCTGTCTAAAAATGAATCTAAAAAGAATAATTCCGGCTGTGCCTATAAGAAATGATATTATTATGTATTGCCACTGGGGTTGTGCATTAAACGCATTAGCTAACAGAACGGTTATGCCGTTGCCGATGAGCATTCCCAGCACACAAGACCAGTAATCTTTAGCATCAAAATATCGCCATAGCTTATTATATGCCCCAAAAACGTAAAGCGAGAAAAAGCACATCAGCACGTTTATAAACATATAGATTATAAGACTCTGACGGGAGTATCCCAACATTGGGTTTGTCCAGAAATAAAAGAAAGAGAGCATAAAGCTCGTGAGTACACCACTCAGCAAAACAATAAAAGCGTCCGCAAACATTAGGACGATTTTACGCATATTCATCTTTTCCATACTTTTAAAACTTCCTCAACTAAAATACAACGATATTATGGTATTATAAACAACACAATTATATCATACTGTTTCAAGCGGTGTCAATCAAAATATAAAGGTTTGTAAATTTTACGCAAATATTCTCTTAAAAAATAACAGTTAGGTGTCAATATTTTAATTTTTTGATTTTTTTTGGGAAACCTTTTTTGAAAAAAAGGTTTCCCCAAACCCCTTCCAAAAAACTTTTTTTGCGGTAAAGCAGGTGTAGTATGCTATCCGTCACCGCGAGAGCGTGACGGAGGGTTGTCACAGTGATCTTACGGAATAATGTTTACTACAAAACACGGCTACAAATCCGACTGCGTACTTGTGCAGTCGGATTTGTTTCAGTTTAGGGAATGTTTGTTAAAACACATAAAATTTATATAGTTAAAGTTTTTTTGCTTCTTTTTTTTCAAAAAAAGAAGAAGAAAAAACAATTTTAAAAACACTTATTAAATACAGTCCGACTTGTCTCAATTTAAGAAATATTTATTGAAACACATAAAGTTTATACAGTTAAAGTTTTTTTTGCTTCTTTTTTTTCAAAAAAAAGAAGAAGAAAAAGAAGATGCCATCTGTAAAACAAAAAGAGCATCAGCGGAGGTGACAACTCCGTCGCCGTCAATGTCTGAGAACTTACGAGAAAAGCCGTCATTTATGCCTATACTTTGGCGGACGATAATTAATGCGTCTGCTGAGGTGACAGCTCCATCGCCGTCAACATCGCCTACCGCCTGATATGGTGCGGTTGTGATACATCTTATTGAGTTTTCTTCTGCGTACTTTTCGGCTAATGAACCTTTGGTGCATATAACGGTTATTTTGGGGCAGTTGCAAAATGCCATCTCTCCAATAGATTTTATCGAATCGGGCATTGTTACTTTTGAAAGATTACTGCAAAACGAAAATGCGTTTTTTCCTATTGAGTTAAGGGAGCTTGGAAACGTAATTTCCGTTAAATTCGGACACGCCGAAAATGCGTACTCACTAATCGAATTTATGTTTTCAGATAATGTGACCTTCTTTAGCGAATCGCAATAACTAAATGCCCATTTTCCGATAGCCGTTACTGTGTTCGGAATAATTACCTCCTCGACCGTGCTACACGATTTGAACGAGTTCCAGCCAATGTAACAGACGTCTTTTCCGCCAATGCTTTCGGGAATTTTGACAATTTTGTCGGAACCTGTGTATTTCGTTATCTCAATTGTATTTGAGTTTAGTAATTCGTACTCAAAATCCCAAAATGTGTTGGCTTTTGCTTGCGTTATCGGAAAGTTTGTTTGCAAAAAAATCATTAATAATAAAAAAACAGCACCGATTTTTTTCATATACTCTTACACTCACTTTGATTTTTATACTGCATTTTTTATTATATATTCTTGTTATTTAGGTGTCAACAGCAATATCGGACTTTACAAAAAAATTTGCAAATGCTATAATAATTTTGAGGTGATATAATGAACTACACTATAACAAAATATTCGTATCTTCATGATGACGCTAAACGAATCCGTGCCGAGGTTTTTTTGAATGAGCAGAAATTTTCGGTCGAATTTGATGATACCGATAACATCGCAACGCATCTTGTTTTATATATAGACAAAAATCCGGCTGCCGTGTGCCGATATTTCTTCAACAACGAGAAAAATTGTTACATGATCGGTCGAGTTGCCGTTGACCAAAAGTACAGAGGGCAAAATCTCGGCTCTGAAATAATGAAAGAAGCCGAAAAATTAATTATCGGTGAAGGTGGCTCAAAAATTGCTTTGTCGGCACAATGCAGAGTGCGTAAATTTTACGAAAATCTCGGTTATTATCCCGCAAACGGCGAAAATGTGTACTTAGATGAGTATTGCCCGCATATTCTGCTTGAAAAAAATCTAAAATAAATTATAAAAAATCCCTCGGAGAACGAATCCCCGGGGGACAATTTTTGTTTTTGGTCTTTTAAAAATCCGCCCTCAAAGGAGCGACTTCTAAACAAAGCGTACAGTACATACAGCAAAAGGCATAAATGGAGAACTGCTCTAATACTTTTATCGCTGACCCTTACTTATCTGCGTTCTTTTTAGCAAAGCATTCACTGCAATAGATGGGACGGTCTTCTTTCGGCTGGAATTTTACTCTTGCAACGCCGCCACATTCTGCACAAACTCCCTCATAAAATGTTTTGCTTGTATTTCTGCGAGCAGCTATACAGCTTTTACATCTTTTCGGCTCATTAAGGAGTCCCTTTTCTGCAAAAAATTCCTGTTCACCGGCGGAAAAAACAAACTCAGCACCGCAATCTTTGCAAATAAGCGTCTTGTCCTCGTACATTTCGATTACCTCATTTCTTTGTTTTAAATATATGTTAGAACTGTCGTCTGAAGCAACCACAGTTCCACGCTCTCCCGAACGCTTTGATTTTTCGGAAGATCGTTTACCTTGTTTATCTCCTCTGAGTTTTTTTCTTAATCGGTAGAGCATACCATTAACCGATTTTTCAGTCGTACCCAATTTATCCGCTATTTCAGCATACGACAAGCCGTCCATATACAATTTTATGATATTTTTCTCTTTTTCCGAAAGATTTTTCAACACAGAGTTACTCAGCGACTCGAAATCCTCTTTGTCTATATACTCGTCCTCGGGATTTGACCCCATAAGTTCAGCATATTTTGAGGCATCAAAATCCGTTTCGTCAATCGATACATACTCACTGAGAGCTTTATTTTTAGAATTTTCGTTTCTTTTCATCAAATCTATGAATCTTCTGTTCACACACAGCATGGCGTAATTTTTGAACGACATTCCTTCATCCTTATCACTGAATGACAAAACCGCATTCAAAAAACCGCATACGCCCTCTTGTTCCATATCCGTATTTTCAAATCCGGCTATTCTGTACTTGCCTACAACGGTGCGTATCAATTTTATATATCGATTTAGCAAAACATTAAAAGCCTCTTCGTTACCTTTGTTATCGCTGTATGTTTTTTGATAAAAAAGAGCGAGTTCAGCATCTGTCATTTCATCAAAATTTGAATGTTTAGACAATCCATACACCTCTTAATTTCGCCTATCCCCTTTTTTGAACAAAATTCTCCACTCCTATAATACATCAATACTCAAAATAAGTCAATATATCTTTAGAAATTTGTTCATTTTTTTAATTATATAAAATTAACCGCTCGAAGAGATTAAATTTCTCTACGAGCGGAATTTTTTTACATTATGCGTGAGGAACAAATCCGATTTTTTTCATAGCCTTATCAAGAGTTCGCTGAGAAATTTTCTGAGCAAATTCTGCGGATTTGGAATAGCACTCCTGCATATATGCTTTATCGGCACTATACTTAACAAAACGCTCCTGAATAGGGCGAAGTTCTTCAACAACCGCCTCGCCTACTGCTGTTTTGAAATCGCCGTATCCTTTGCCCTCGAACTCGGCTTCAATATCTTCAAACGATTTTCCTGTTATAGTGGAATAAATACCCATAAGATTATTTATGCCGTCTTTGCCCTCAGCGTAAACAATTTTGGAATCACTGTCGGTAACGGCTCTTTTAAATTTTTTCATTATAATATCGGGCGAGTCGTTGAGCATAATACAGCCGTTAAGATTTTCATCGGACTTGCTCATTTTTTTAGTTGGGTCTTGCAGACTCTTCACGCTCGCACCTTTAGAGGCGATATACGGTTCGGGAACTTTGAAAACATTTCCGTAAATTCCGTTGAATCGCTCGGCGATATTTCTCGAAAGTTCGAGGTGCTGTTTTTGATCGGCACCCACAGGCACCATATCGGCTTGATAAAGAAGAATATCCGCCGCCATAAGTGCAGGATAAGTAAACAGACCTGCGTTGACATTATCGGCGTGTTTTGCGGATTTATCTTTAAACTGAGTCATTCTGGAAAGCTCGCCGAACTGGGTGTAACAGTTGAGAACCCACGCCAATTGAGCATGAGTTGTTACATGACTTTGAATAAAGAACGGACTTTTTTCGGGGTCTATTCCGCACGCAAGAAGCGAGGCATATGCATCATAAATATTTTTTCTGAAAGTCGCCGGCTCTTGACGAACGGTTATTGTATGAAGGTCGGCAAGAGCAAAAATGCAGTCGAACTCGTCCTGCATAAATTTCCAATTTTTCAATGCTCCAAGATAATTTCCGAGAGTAATAGTTCCCGAAGGCTGTATTGCACTAAAAACTCTTTTTTTCTTTTCTTCCATAATAATTAAAACTCCTTTGCCATTTTTCCAAGGATTTGGATTCCTTTTTTCAATTGTTCGTTCGTTGGGGTAGAGTAGTTTATTCTGAACGAATTTGTTTTGTCCTCGGGATTAGCCATAAATGCCGTGCCGGGAACAACGCAAACTTTATTTTTAACAGCGTCAAGACAGAATTTTTGCATATCGACACTTTCGGGCAAGTCACACCACAAGAACAAACCGCCATCAATTTTCTGATATGTTATGTTGGGAAGCAAATTTTCGTCCATTAATTTCATAGTATAAGCGGCTTTTTCACGATAAACATTTCTGAGCATTTCGAGGTGTGCATCAAAATCGTATTTTGTAAGAAACTCACAGCACACCAACTGCGACCAAATATTTGTATGAACGTCCTGACCCTGCTTGCAGACTACCATTTTTTGAATAATTTCTTTTGGAGCAATAGTAAATCCGACTCTCATTCCCGGAGATATAACTTTTGAGAAACTGCCCGAATATATCACGAGTCCTTCGTCATCGAAACTTTTTATGCAGGGCAGAAATTCTCCCGAAAAGCGAAGATCGCCATAGGGATTATCCTCGATTATCAACACACCGTATTTTTTTGCAAGGTCATACACGGCATGACGTTTTTCAAGACTCATGGTAACGCCCGAAGGATTCTGAAAATTCGGTATAGTATATATGAATTTGATATTTTTTTCTGTTTTAAGAGTTTTCTCCAAAGCGTCGATATTTATGCCGTCACTCTCGATAGGCACACCGACAAGACGGGCATTGTATGAACGAAAAGTATTAAGAGAACCTATGAAAGAAGGATTTTCGCATACAACAACATCACCCTCATTGAGGATCGCTTTAGATGCAAGATCCATTATCTGCTGGGCACCCGAAGTAATTAAAATATCATCATTTTCGGAACCGACCGAGTGTTTTTCTTTCATATATTTAGAGATAAACTCACGCAGCGGAGCATATCCTTCTGTAACACTGTATTGAAGAGCGGATATGGGGTCATCTTGAAAAATTCGAGCGGAAATTTCGGCAATTGCTTTTGTCGGAAACGCTTCGGGAGCAGGATTTCCGGCAGAAAGCGAAACAACAGTCGGGTCTGCGGCATATTTAAAAATTTCTCTTATTGCCGATGGTTTAAGTGATTGAACTCTGTCTGAGAAAGTATATTTCATATTGAACAACTCCAAAAAAAGATTAAAGCGGAAAGATTGCCGTATTCATGAGGATTTCGCCGTTTTGTATGTCGATTAGTCCGTAACTGCGTTCCGAACGATGCACACAGCCGGGATTCATTATCCATAAGCCGTCATCGTGTTCGATATTAGCTTCATGCGTATGACCGTAAAGAGCAATATCTGCATTTTGTTCTCTTGCAGCATTTTTAAGACCATCAAGATAATATTTTACATTTTGGATATGACCATGCGTTATGTAGATTTTCTTTCCGGCAATTGTAACGATTTCGATATTAGGCAGTTGACTGCCCCAATCGCAGTTACCTCTAACACCGATGAACATTTTGTCGGGATAATTTTTCTTAACTTCCATAAAATCCTCGACACCGTCACCGCAAAAGATAACGACTTCAGCTTTAGGCTTAGTTCTTATAAGCTTATTGAGAGTGTTAAAATCTCCATGAGAATCAGACACCACAAGTATTTGCATTATTGCTCTGCTCCTTCCATAAAAAAATACATATATCATTATGAAACATAATTCAAAAAAAGTCAATATGCCGTGAAACATTTTATTATTTTGAGAAATAATATATATTAGGTGGTTGAAAAAATTATATTTGATTTTGTGTATATTTAATCTCTTACTGACCCACAATAGAGATGAAAAGATTAACCAATGCCGTTTAAACGGCAACAATACTTTTTCAGATTTGGAGATGAAAGATGTGAATGTAAAAAGAGGAGAAATTTATTATGCAGATTTAAGTCCTGTTGTTGGCTCGGAGCAAGGCGGAATCAGACCTGTACTGATTGTTCAGAACGACATCGGTAATAAATACAGTCCTACTGTTATCGCCGCCGCAATAACCAGCCGTCACGATAAGGCGAGTTTGCCCACACATATTAAGGTAAATGCTGTGTCCGGCGGTCTTGCTAAAGACAGCGTTATACTTCTTGAACAGATACGTACTATCGATAAACGCAGACTCAAAGAGCGTATGGGCTGCCTTGATGTCGGTTCTATGGGCAAAGTTGATGAAGCTATCTCCATTAGCTTCGGTTTACCCCACAACTAACCTTTGCTTCTGTTGGGGGGCTGCTCGCCCCCCAAACCCCCTCGCTTCTTTTTTTGAAAAAAAAGAAGCAAAAAAACTTTTTGTAAATGTGAGGTAAGTATTGCTTTTTATTTTATATCAAAAAAAGGTGCTGTGAAAAATTGGCTTTTCTTGGGAAAACCTTTTTTGAAAAAAAGGTTTTCCCAAACCCTTTCCAAAAAACTTTT
>CACXHC010000269.1 GCA_902767285.1 uncultured Ruminococcus sp. | reverse complement strand
TTCTACCGTAAAAAAAGTTTTTTGGAAAGGGTTTGGGAAAACCTTTTTTTCAAAAAAGGTTTTCCCAAGAAAAGCCAATTTTTCACATAGTTTTGATTTTTCGAAGATGTGTATTACTGTACGGTGTAAACCCAAGTTCAACCTGCCGTATCGCTGAAAATTAATAACAAATACTTTACATTTTTGAAATTTCATACTATAATGGTAATATAAAAGACAAGAAAGGTAAAGGGTGAATTTACATGATACAATTTGAAGAACTCAAACTCGCTGTTGAAGCTCTGAATCCCGATATAAAAGGATTATCGGAATCCCTCGGACTTAAGGCGTGTTTATCGGAAATAGAACAGCTTGAGTATAAAGCCGCCGAACCGGGTTTCTGGGACGATACCGAAAAATCAACAAAAATTTTGCAAAGAACCGGTTTTCTTAAAAATAAAGTGGAACGATACAACAATCTTGTTAGTGCTTATGAAGACACCCTCGCATTAATAGAATTGGGTAACGAAGAAGAGGATTTATCACTCCTTGATGAGGCTAAAGAAGAATATAAAAAAATTAAAGACGACCTCGAATCGCAAATTCTTTCAACGCTCTTAACGGGAGAATATGACAAAAATAATGCTATTCTTACTTTTCACGCCGGTTCAGGCGGAACCGAAGCTCAAGACTGGGCAGAAATGCTTTATCGAATGTACGGCAGATGGGCTGAACGTCACAATTTTAAAGTTAAAACGATAGATTATCTTGATGGAGATGTAGCAGGTCTTAAAAGTGCCGTTATTTTGGTTGAAGGCGAAAACGCTTACGGTTATCTCAAAAGTGAACACGGTGTTCACCGACTTGTCAGAGTTTCTCCGTTCGATAGTTCAAATCGCCGTCATACATCTTTCGCCAGTCTCGAAGTTATGCCCGAAATAGAAAAAGATACTAAAATCACTATCCCCGATGAAGATATAAAAATGGACGTGTACCGCTCCAGTGGTGCAGGCGGTCAGAAAGTCAACAAAACATCGTCTGCCGTTCGTCTTACTCATATTCCCACCGGAATTGTCGTTGCTTCTCAGATTGAACGAAATCAGTTTCAAAACCGTGAGATAGCTATGCAAATGCTTATCTCCCGTCTTGTTAAGATAAAAGAAAAAGAACATCTCGATAAAATTGAAGATATAAAAGGCGTACAAAAAGAAATTGCTTGGGGAAGTCAAATTCGCTCATACGTTTTTATGCCGTACACTCTTGTAAAAGATCATCGCACCAAATACGAAACCGCTAACATTCCGGCTGTTATGGACGGTGACAGCGACGGTTTTATTAATGCTTATCTCAAAGCTGAAAGCCTCGGTACTCTCGATAACTCCGATACATCAGATATAGACTAAAGGACGTGAATGTATGAAATGCCCCTACTGCTCATTTGAAGAAAGTAAAGTTATAGATTCTCGCTCCTCCGATGACGGAGAAAAAATCAGACGCAGACGTGAGTGTTCAAAATGCGGTAGAAGATTTACTACTCATGAGATAATAGAGATTGTTCCCATAATCGTTGTAAAGCGTGATCTTTCCCGTGAGTCTTTCGATAAAAATAAGCTTCTCTCGGGTATTCTTACGGCTTGCCAAAAAAGACCCATTCCCCTCGAAACTGTTGAGGGAATAGCCAACAGTATCGAAAACAAAATCGAAAGTGAACTCTCTCGCTCCAACGAAAGAGAGATTTCATCTCAATATATTGGCGAACTCGCCATGAACGCTCTCCGCAGTGTTGATGAGGTTGCTTATGTTCGATTTGCCTCGGTCTACAAGCAGTTTAAAGATATAAATACTTTTATGGAGGAGTTAAACAAGATTTTATCTGAGAATAATTCCGCCCATAGATGAATAACAACTAAAATCCTTGAATATTATATATCAAGGAGTGATTACATGATGAATACTCGAAAACCCTTTTCTAATGCTGTTATTTCAACGCTTATCGGCTCTGCTTTGGGAATAATGATATGCTCTGTTCTGCTCACGGTTTTTTCGGCGATATTTGTGAAAATAGGGTTTGTTCCGCTTGATATTGCTCCCGCTTCCGCCATGATCATCAGCGGAACAGGTGCGTTTTTTGCGGGATACCTTTCCGCAAAGCTGTACAAAAGCCATGGCATGATGATAGGTGCAATATCCGGATTGTTGTTTTTTGCGTCCGTTTTAATAGGCTCGCTCATGTTTGGAAAAATCGACTCTCCCACCTCTGCTTGCATAAAATGCCTTGTTTTTGTTGTTTGTGCTTCAATAGGTGGAATCGTTCGAGTAAACAAAAAAGTCAAAATAAAAAAATCTTTGCGATAACAAATAAACAATAAATCTCCAATTTGTTGTTTATTTTCTCTTCTTTTTTTTGAAAAAAAAAGAAGCAAAAAAAACTTTTACTATATAAATTTTATGTTGTTCAACGAACATCCTATAAACTGAAACAAATCCGACTGCAAACGCCGCAGTCGGATTTGTTGTTATGGTATTTAGTAAATATTATTCCGCAGATGTACACTCACGCACATAAAAACCACAGTGCGTATCGCCAGCGGGTGCAACCCGCCCGACTGCACAAGTACGCAGTCGGATTTGTTGTTATGGTATTTAGTAAATATTATTCCGCAGATGTACACTCACGTACATAAAAACCACAGTGCGTATCGCCAGCGGGTGCAACCCGCCCGACTGCACAAGTACGCAGTCGGATTTGTTTCTATGTTTTGTAGTAAATATTATTCCGTAAGATTGCTGTGACAACCCTCCGTCAC
>CACXHC010000268.1 GCA_902767285.1 uncultured Ruminococcus sp. | reverse complement strand
TTTGCTGTTACTTCCGCTTGATACGGAAACTACGTTTATTTGATGTCCGCCAACCTTGTGAACAACACCACTTCCGAGATGTATTGTGTATTTGCCGTGTTTTCCATCGATAAAAGCGTGATTTTTGTCTATGGATACATTCTTTATGCCGAAAAGCTCAAGATTAAATTTAATAATGACACTTCTCATTTCTATTGTAGAGTGACTTGTTTCGGGATCAACTCCTCCGGAATGAGCAACACTTACAGCAAGATCAACATCTCTCATTATCTCAGAATAAATAATGTCGGGAACCTCGGATATTTTGAGATAGTTGTAATTCTTTCGGTCGGAAAAAACAACATATTCTATTACGGGTGCTTCTATATCACTCGGAGAGAACCAATCCGCAACGGCATATATTTCAGCGATTATGTTATCATCGTAATATATTTTCTGGAGTCCGTTTTCGTAATCGGCAACCCAACGTCTTGTTTTGAGAGTAGCAACTGTTTTTGCAGGCTGAATTTGATTTCCCGCAAACATAAGAGAGTGTTTATTGTCAAGCTCTTCTGGAAGTTTAACATATAGCTCGCGGAACACTTGACGGAAAGGCTGTTTTCTTTTTTCGCTTTTACCCATATCAAGAACAACTTTTTGATAATCCGACCATACATTATTTTTGTAGAGATCGAAGGGGTGTGCAACTCTAAGGGCGGTTGTTTTATCTATTTTAATTAAATCACCGTTGGCATTTTTTAACCCCGATTCACCGCAAATAAATCCGCAAATAGAATTATCTTCATATTTAACAAAAACCAAATTCTCGATAATAGCTTTCGTTACGGGGTTTTCACAAAGCATAACCAACTCATTAAAGAAGAATTTTTCTCTGTTTTCCATAGCGTTCTCAAACATTTTTACAGTACGGCTGTATTGATTCTTGAGTTTATCACAAAACGCTTTAATATTGAGATATTCATCATTCTTTTTGATTGAAGCGGGAGCGGATTTCAATAATTTTCCGTTTTTCTCGTATTTCAGGGTGGATTTTCCGAAAATATCTGTTTCTATCCATACATTATATCCGTTTATGTCGGTTTTATCAAAATATCGGATATTAGATTTTACGAGTTCTGTTTCCATTGAAAGTACGAGTCGAGTGTCATCACTATAACCAGCTGTAACAGCAAGATTTTTAAGTGCGTACTCAACTGCGGTTGATTCGCTTGCTCGTCTTTGGGAACCAAACTGCTTACTCTCCTTAAGAAATTTTTGAATAAACTCATAACGCTGTAAAATATCGGATTTATCTTGTGAAGGAATGATGGCTAAACTCAACAGCATATCTTTATTGCGTTTATCGTCTATGATTTTTTCAGTTTCGACTATATCCATTTTACCAAGAGCGGCATCAGCAAATTTTCTTGCTCTTGTATGAAGATTGCTTGATGAAATATATTTTGCACTTTTATATATTTTATTGAATATACTTTCTCCAAGAGTATCATATGCTTCTCGGAACCATTTTACATCAAAGCAGCCACCGTTTAATTCATCTTTTGTTAGCGGAGTGTATTTTGCTATCATAGCAAGTCGTTTTTTGCTGAAATACTCCGCCGTATGAGCCATAAAATAATAACAACCCGACTTGAATCCGTCAATTTTAAGATATTTTTCGATTATATCCATCCACTGAGGTGCATACATAGCGACTTCAATAAGTCTGTCATTTGTGATTTTTGTATTTTGGATATACTCTGCGAGTTTTTCGGCAGAATCATCGTCATTAGGCATACACACCGAAAGCAAATGACTCAAACTTTCTTTTTTTGAAATAGAACCGGAATAATAATAGTAATGATGAGAACCCAAAGTTTCATTTCCCAATGCCTTAAGAATTTCGATTAATCTTTCAATTCCGTATATTTCGCTTATTCGAGTTATAGATTTGGAGAATATAGTTTCGCTGTCACCTCTTTTTAGTTCAACATTAAGAACCAAATCGGTGATTACAGACAAAAATTCGTTTACTGTTTTATACAAATTGCTTTCTTTAGGGATACGCTTATCCTCATCAACAGACTTCCCCTCTTTGGCAAGTATTTTGTTATAGATTTTTATATTCGATGAATACAGCGAAAAATGAAAAATTTCTCCGAGACTGCGGAAAGATTCCGGTAAAGTATACACCTCAAATATGACCTTATACATATTATCAGATGTTATTATACCATCCATATAAGCCTGTATATAAACACACATATCAACAAAAGAGTTGTTATTATAATAATTTGATTGGGAGTTATTTTCTGTACGTCCTTTTATGATATTATCTATTTGTGTATTTCTCAAATCCAATTCATAGAGTATGCGGAAATTTGTTTCAAAATCTTCATCTATTAGATTTTTTAATTGATTTGCCGCCGACGATACAAAAAATGAGGACGTGTATTTGTAAAAACGACTCTGCCAACTATTTGATGTATCTCGCTCAAGTATTATTTCGTTATCTTTTAGCTCCCGTGCTACATATAAAACGATATTTTGCACAACTTCCAAAGGTAAATTAAACAACTCAAATTCACTGCGTATACATGCCAAAATACTCTCCAACGTTCTAAAGAAAGCAGGGTTTTTGAATCTCACATCTTTCGGATACAGGTATTTTTTTTCATCATATTCAGCAATATCACCAAAAAACAGTTTTTCATTTTTTTGGAAAATATCAGCTGATTTTTGTACGAGATTCTGGGGACGGTTTTGTTTTAATATAAAATAAAGAGCATGAAATCTTTCGGGAGTCCTTATACTTTTTTTGTAATACTCAGACCATAATTCTCTGAAAGGGGTAACCTCGTGCAATTTTTGCTTTTCTCTTTCCTTGTAATCACGAGACCATTGACAATACAAATCACCGAGATTTCCTAAAAGTCGCTCTTCCCCATTCCAGCCTCTAAACTCAAGATTCGCATTTTCGTCTATTATACTAAGAAGATCAACATACATCTGAGTTATATCTTTTATTTTAACAGAAGAAAAATATTTTTTTACGATTTTTATATTTGGTTTTATCTTTGTAAAAGATATACTGACATTGGGATCATACAATCCATATCCATTTTCAGCGGAAAGCACTTTTTTATCTTCGTTTGAGGACGTTACTTCATTTATGAGAATTTGCTCACGGTCACTGGGATTTACTATATTCAAGGCAGACTCTTTTTCAGCTGAGAAATCTACATCAGTATAATTGGCAATACCGAAAATAAGTAGATCCAACGACGCTAAACGAATATTCTCGTCTTTAGAAAGCACCATTCTCGAAATAGATCTTTTTAAATTTTCTACACTTTGAGATTTGAGAAGTTCTATTACACCTTCACGCAAATCAGCGGTTTTATATTTTGCAAACAATTCTATTTTTTGATAATCCTCATCGGTTAGAGTTATACCTTTGATTATTTTAACTGCATGACAACGGGTAGAAGATTCTTTATCAGCAATAGCATTAATAAGAATTTCACGCTGTTTTGGTGTTCTCAGTTTTTCACCGACAGCATCTACGACATTAGAACGAGAATCTGTATCAAAATCCGATATGTGACTGCCCAAAAACTCAATTTTACTGTCATCATCAAGTCCCATAGCTATATCAAGCATACAATTCAAAATATCGCTCTTGCTGATTTCGCTTGAGTACCAAGGAAAAAGTATCTGTTCAAAAACAATTTTCTTTTTGGGCATGGCATTAAACATTCCCAAAAGAATATTGTAATGTTTTTCGGCATTTTCGACATCAACTGCTTCGGGAACTTTGAAATTTTGTTCTTTATCTTGAGGTCTAAAAGGATTTCTCGGAACATAACCGAAATATGTGTAACTACTATAATACATCGAAAACAATTTATAATCTTGCGGATTTGATTCAAGAACGATATGAGAAATTTTTTTGGAAAGTCGATTAATATCTACATTATCACAAAAATAGCCTATGGTCATAAGCTGAATGGGATTTGTCGAAATACCGGTAGTGTTTTTTGTAATGCCTGTTATTTCTGATATTACATCTATGGTATCTTGAACGTCATAAAAACTGAGTCCCCACAACCCTAAAAACACATGAACAGCATCGGTTGTATTTATGTAATCAAGACAATTCTGACGGCTTTGGACAACGTATACAGCATCATCAAGAATTTTTTGAGCAAGTCGATCGGGATCACCATATCTACAAATACCCGTCCATGTACCAACTGAACGTTTTACTGAAGAAAATCTGATAAGATCATTTTCTTTTATTGTAGTTAAGATTTTTTTGAACGAATCCGTAACTCCGCAGTCGGCAGATTCACATATAGCTTGACGTAACCCCTCGGACAATCGAGCAGCAACAAGCAGTTTGCACAAAAGGTCATGAAGCTCGGCATTTTCAGACATAACAACCGCTCTAATTACGATATAACTCAATATGTTAGTGTTGTTTTCGCTTGTCATCATATCTTTTATGACATCTATGACATTAGTATCTCCTGCATTTATACGAGTGGCAATTATATTTTCTTTACGTCTGATATAGCTGTATACGCTTTTTTTGTCATCCTCGTACTCATTACATACGAACAGTTTCATACCTTCATTTTGAGTGTCCAAAAAACCAAGTAAATAATAATCGGACATCAAAGGAAAGATGTTATCTAAAAAGTAACTACTGTTATTACTTCTATAACTTCTTCTATAATAACCTCGGGAAATTTGATATTTCTTAAAATTATCACAGGAGTTGTAAAAATCTTCAATAAAATGTTTTGGGATAAGTAAATCTACAATATCTCCGTAATTATCCTTTACAAAAGCAGAAAGGCAGTCTATTTTTTCACTCGGAGGTATTTTCATTTCGTATTTATTATCACCCGTAATAATGAATTTTACTACTTTCTGTTTTATCTCACTCAATTTTTTAATTTGGTGTTCGTGATCTTTTTCAAACTGCTGATTATAATTTTTTATTATTTCGTTAAAATATCTCATTACGCAAATACTCCTTTACCACATTCTACCTGCAAGCATAGTTAATTTTATAAATGTTAGACTGTCAATATTTTCTATATTTATTTCTTCATCGATATTTTCTAATTTTTTATCATCGGCAAATATTACAACAATTCCGTCTAAAAATGCTTGAATGGCATCGGATTCGGCTTTTTCCAAATTTGCGTAATTATCTCCGTGATTTTCGTTAAAAGATATTTTACCTTGAGTAGCTTTATCTGCTATTGATTCAGGCAAAAGCAGTGTAAGTAAATCTGAATTATCTTTTCTTTCGTTGTAATCATTAACACAATATTTTACAGTTGCTTTAATAAGTTCGCCTACTGTATTTACATTTTCGTACATAATTTTCATTGTTCTTATTTTACTTTTCTTTCCGGAAACAGATTTAACATTAACATTTAGCTCTCTCATATAAGGTGCTATCCCCCAAAAAGTCTATTTTTTCAATTATATCATATCGCATTGGCAATTTCAATAAATATAAATACGCAATATGTAAATATTACATTTTTGTAAATCAAATCACAGTAATGTTATTGATATTGATATATATTTTTTATCATGATAAAATTAAATTACTATGTAAATTGAGGTAATATTTTATGGAAAATTTCGATTACAGCACGATTGATAATGTTCAGAAAGATTTTTACATCGATGTTTTAGATGATTCTACCGGAATGTTTAAAGATTTTTCAAACAGGCAAAAAGTTTTTAACATTGATGACAAAAAAATTACAGTTACGGTTGATTTAAGCCAGAGCTTTTATGAAATATGGAGTGATTTTGGCAGTTATATAACAGGAAAAAGTTCTTCTGACGACATTTTTTATGATCCGATCGATGCGGACAAGCAATTTCATGACAAATATCAAAACCGCAAAGTTGATTATTACAATTTTCATGTTGTAAACGGAACACAAAAATTAACATCGGAACAAATACGCAAAAGAACCCTTATATTTGTAAAAATAATACAAATGATGAATGATGATTCCATTATTGAATCTGTTTTAAAAGCAGCTCCAAAGAAAAAGAACGGAATGTTATACAAAAAAAGAATTACTCCTATTGCAGTACTTTTTTGTTCAAATAAAGATTTTGGTTTATATAGTCTTTATGCACAGGCTACCGAAGAAGACCGCATTATTATTTCGGTACGCAAAATTCAAAAAGCAAGCGTAGAAGACTTTGATTCCGATCTCATTATAAAAACTAATCTTTTTAGAGACAAGTTTTAGCAAATAACTTAAGTACGCAATAGCAAGAAAAAAAAGCCTCCTCCGTCTTTATCACGTTGTTCGCAACATCTCCGCAGATGTACACTTTCAGCATATATCGTCAAGACCGAGGAGTGAGAGTTGTATTATATCTGAACTATAAATGAGCAAATTT
This sequence comes from uncultured Ruminococcus sp., assembly GCA_902767285.1. Taxonomy (GTDB): domain Bacteria; phylum Bacillota; class Clostridia; order Oscillospirales; family Acutalibacteraceae; genus RUG592. The sequence goes on along the minus strand of CACXHC010000268.1, from coordinate 67 downwards.
CAGAGGTCATCGTCAAAATGCACAAAGAATAACGCTCAAGCAACCATAGCAAGTAAATCCGAAAAGC
>CACXHC010000267.1 GCA_902767285.1 uncultured Ruminococcus sp. | reverse complement strand
GAGAATCATCTCATTTGTGTCTATATAATTATGGATTGTGTGGAAGCCATCACTCCCTCTAAGTCCGTTCTTTTCCAAAATGATCTCAGCCATCTTCTCTCTGTTGCGCCTTGCAAATTCCTGACAGATTTCCACATCGTGAAGATAATCCTCAAGATACTTTCCTTTAAGATAACAAAGATCCTCCGGTATTGTTGTATCCAATGTTTCCTTTTTCCATTTCAGATTATTCAAGGCTTCCTGAATCTCATTTTTTCGTCCCTGCTCCTTATAGGTCCTGATGATCTCTTCCTTTGCCTCCAGATAATCACCGATTCCCTTGTTTAAATCCACTGCAAGCTGCTGATATAATTCAGCCACCTGCTTTCCTAAGTTCCTGCTTCCACTGTGTATTACCAGATACAGAGTTCCGTCAGAAGCCATATCAATCTCTATAAAATGATTTCCTCCTCCAAGGGTTCCGAGGCTCCTTTTTATCCTTTCCACCCTCTTCAGGCTTCTGTAACAGCGTAACCTCTGAAGATCAAACTTCTCAATACGTCCGTCCCACAATTCCCTTCCGGACGGTATAAAATGTACCGCCTCATCAACAGCCTCCATATCCAAATCCATAGTCACATTTCCTAACTTCACCGTGTACATTCCGCAACCAATGTCAACGCCGACAATGTTAGGAACTACCTTATCAGTAATCGTCATCGTCGTTCCTATAGTGCAGCCTTTTCCGAAATGCACATCCGGCATGATACGTACCTTCGAGCCCTCCGTCAGGTCGTGATTGCACATTCTTCGTATCTGTTCAACAGCTTCATCTTCGTATACCTTTGCGTAGCAGATTGCGGTACATTTACTTCCTACTATTTCAAACATATGCATTACCTCCGTTATTTCAATTTCTTAAGCATTTTATTCGTATTATGATGCTGAACTCCGCGAACAACATTTGAAATATTCTGTTCCCGTCTTGATTTTTCAGCTATCCTGTTTTGTTCATCCGCCAGATCATTTGCATACTGAAGTTCTCGCAAGCGTTCCTCTTCAAGATTTCGAGACATAGTCTGTTCATAATCATCTATACATTCCTTCAATGAATACTGAGATGAAGAAATCATTGAATAAATGTACTCTAAAGCAGCTATATTATGATATTTGGCCGCATGATTTTTTTCTTGTTTCGAAGTATTTACTAAAGCTGTAAATAAACCATCCGACTGCTCCAAGTATCAAAACTACTCCGCCTACTCCAAATAACCCTCCAATTCTTTCAAAACCGGTTCTTTTTCCTTTAGAACATTCTCATAAACATAGAAGCAACCTCTCGCCTTCACCTCCAGGTCCAGACTATTTTTAACTATTTCAAGTTCTTCATCATGACTCATTACATTTATCCCCCTTTTCATTTTGTAAAACTGTTCATCATGCCTTAATAGTTATGGCATATATAAGTATAACCGCCGGCATGGGCATAAAATGTCTCATAACCCTGTGTATATTTGTATTCTTAATCGAGGGATAAGGAGGTAATAAAAAAGAAGATATGTATATAAAAAAGTATGTAATCCATATTATGGCTGTAACTGCAATATCAGAGAGTGTATTTGATATTCCTTTAGGTCTTACTAATCCCCAAAGCTTCTCGTGATTGTAGGTCTTTCCTGACTTGGCTGTTCCGGCCGGATATCTCCCATCAAACGGAAATGCGTATAATTTCTGATCAATAACCCAAAAAACACCTCTTGCCATAAAATACACCTCTAATAATAATCGCAAATCATAGGATCCTACATACAGATATTATTAGGTTCGATGCACATTTTTTTGGACACCATCTCTGATAAAATCATAACAAAAGTAAACTATAAATATCATCAACAACCAAGGAGAAAAAAAATGAACAATCAAGAAATCTGTCGTTTTATAAATTCAAAAGATATTAAAAAGTACCTCATGGAAACAGGTTATAATTTCACCACCGCCGAAGCCGCATGGCTGATAAACCAATGTGAAAGCGCCACTTTAAGTGAAAAAATCGAAGCTTGGGAAAACATCATAAAAACGATGCCGGACCAATCTATAGATTCTCCTCATTTTGAAAAACCATACGAAAGTATTCATAAGGTCATTTCAGATTTCATAAATCTGAAAAAACGAATCTCAGAAATGTTCCTGACGGAAACCCCAACCTCGTTCTATCAATATACGTCGGTAGACGATGACGGAGAAAAGAATTACGAATACTCCATATTTTATTCGTCCTACGAAAAATGCTTTGAACAACTGCAGCAAGAGCTGTCACAAGAGAACGAGGATGTAACAGGCGAAATCAGACGAGCTGAAATCGATTCTCCCAGTAAAATCACCGCAAAATACAACCATAATCTCCAGATTATGGACATAACGATAACACCGGATAATATAGTATCAGATTGGCGTCTTTTCGATTTCTTTGATTTCCTTTGGTTTCATTTTCCTGTACCATTCAAAAAGGGAGACATCCTTTATAATCCCCGTAATTATCGTGAAGGATTCTGTGTAGGTCCTGTTGTCATGACCGGGATTACTCCTATGAAATACCAAGAAGACGGCCGATCTCACTGCGACACCTCCGATATGAATGTATGGGGATTTTTCCAAGACACGGACGGAACTATCTACCGGGAAACCACTTGGAATTATATGGATTATGAATATTTCCCGGATGAAATGCTAATAGGCAAGAAACGAATTCTCAAAGCCCTTAGTAATCTGATCAAAGAGGAAATAGACATTGAGCTTTTTATCAAAGCATATCATTTGATCATTCTCGAAGAAACAAGAAATG
>CACXHC010000266.1 GCA_902767285.1 uncultured Ruminococcus sp. | reverse complement strand
ATTTTCTCTTCTTTTTTTTGAAAAAAAAGAAGCAAAAAAAACTTTTACTATATAAATTTTATGTGTTTCAACGAACATTCTATAAACCGAAATAAATCCGACTGCAAACGCCGCAGTCGGATTTGTTGCTTTTTTTCTTCTTCTTTTTTTGAAAAAAAAGAAGCAAAAAAACTTTAACTGTATAAATTTTACGTTTTTTAATAAATATTTTTACACAATTAAAGTTTTTTGGAAAGGGTTTGGGAAAACCTTTTTTTCAAAAAAGGTTTTCCCAAGAAAAGCTAATTTTTCACAGCACGCCTCTTTCGCAAAAAAACTTTAGTTCGTGATTATTGAAAAAATTTTTTGTGTGTTGTATAATATAAAAGAGGTGGTTTTTGTGGATGTACAGCCGAAAGTTAAAATAAAATGTCCTCAGTGCGGCGAAGATGTGGAAATCGAGCAATGGAGTGCCGTAAACTCTGAAAAAAATCCCGAGCAGAAAAAGAAACTGCTTGACGGTACTCTGTTTCAGACAAAATGCGAAAAATGCGGTAAAATCATAACAGTGGGGTATCCTGTTGTATATCATGATTCAGTCGGAAAATGTATGATTTGGCTTATCTACGATGACAGCGAAATTCAGCATATCGAACAGTATTTCAGACAGAGCAAAAGCGAATCTGCCGAAAAACCTGTTGACCGAAACTGTATTGAAAGAATCGTCAGAACTCCCGAATCGCTGAGAGAGAAGATCATTATTTTTGATAACGCTCTTGATGATAAAATAGTCGAAATAATGAAACTCGCTTATGCAAAGGAAGTTCAGCGAAAACTCGTTAATGATAATGTTATTATAAGTTTTTTTTCAAAGCAGGACGAAAATTTGCAAATCGAAATATATACGGAAAAAGGCAAAGCATTTGTTTCGCCGTTCTCTCGTGATTTGTATGACCAGCTCAACGACAAATACGGCGGAAAAGCAAGCTACGCCGAGGACAGAGTTTTCATTATTGATGACGTGTGGGCGTATCAACTGCTCCGCACAATGAGGTGATGTTTTATGAGATTACTATACGCAGAAGATGAAGTCGCTATGAGTGACGCAGTTACCGAAATCTTGAAACATAAAAATTATATTGTCGATGCCGTTTATGACGGTCAAGAAGCTCTCGATTATATTTTGTCGGATATCGAATATGATGGGATTATTCTTGATGTTATGATGCCTAAAAAAAGCGGTATCGAAGTTCTTTCAGAGATACGCAAAAAAGGAATAGCAACACCCGTTTTGATGCTTACCGCAAAATCCGAACTTGCCGATAAAGTCGAGGGTCTGAACGCAGGTGCGGACGATTATCTGGCAAAGCCCTTCGCTATGCCCGAACTTATTGCACGAGTCGGGGCGATAGTTCGCAGAAAAGGTGAGTTCATCCCCGATAATATGCAAATGGGAAATGTCACGCTTAATCGAAATTCGTTTGAGCTTAGTACGCCGTCAGGTACAATACGTCTTGCAAAAAAAGAATATCTCATGATGGAAATGCTGATGAAAAGTCCGTCATCTCCCGTGTCAACCGAAAGTTTTATGACTCGTGTTTGGGGTTACGACAGCGAAGCCGAAATTAATGTTGTGTGGGTGTATATTTCGTATTTGAGAAAAAAACTCACCGCACTTAATGCCAATATTCAAATATCCGCTTTGCGTGGCAGAGGATATATTTTGTCTGAGGTAAAAAATGCTTAAAAAATTAAGATTCAGATTTATTTTTCTTGCCATAGTATCAATGACTGTAACCCTGCTTGTCGCATTTGCTGCGGTTAATGTGACTATGCGTGTTCAGATGTACCAAAAAGCCGATGCGATAATCGAAACTCTAAAAGAAAATGACGGTCGCTTTAAAATATTTCGTTATGCAGATGATGCCCCTCCCGAAGAGCTGAACGACAATTCGGATACCGAAAAAAAAGGACAGTTTCGAAATCGTGACGGAAAATTCATGCACGCCGAAACACCTTATGAAACAAGATATTTTTTCGCAAAAATCGCCGATGACGGAACTTACGAAAAATCGGATTTCAGCCATATCGCCCTTGTTAATATCGAGAATATAAAAGGGCAGATCCGGCAGATTCTTAATAATAATAAAACAAGGGGGTATATAGAGAATTATCGTTTCGGAAAATTTGAAGAGGACGGCATAACAATAATAATCGGTGTCGATTGCAGTAATTATATAAATAATATAAAATTGATGACTACAATAATGCTTATTACTATTTTTTCGTGCGTTGTGATTGTTTTTGTTCTGCTGTTGATTTTTTCGAAAAGAGCTATGCTCCCGTTTGAAGAAAATCGAGAAAAGCAGAGGAGATTTATAACAGATGCCGGTCACGAACTCAAAACTCCGATTGCAATAATTCGCTCAAATACCGATGTTATTGAGATGATAGACGGCTCAAACAAATGGCTCACAAACATAAAACAGCAAACCGACCGCATGAGCAAGCTCGTTAAAGATTTGACCGAACTTGCAAAAATGGACGAAGAAAATATTTCGGAGAAAGAAAAGCAGAAAATTATCTTGTCGGAGATTGTTCATAATACAGTTGAGTCGTTTGCGGTGTCGGCTGAATCGAAAGGAATACATATCAGCGAAGATATTGCTCCGAATATTTCGATAATCGGCGATTTGGAAGATATTATAAGATTAACGGGAATACTCGTTGATAACGCAATCAAATACACCGATGACCGAAAACAAATCAAAGTGAAACTGTACTCAAAATCAAAAAAGGCGATAATTAAAATTTCGAATACCTGCAAGGGGATTGACAAAAACGAAATATCCAAATTTTTTGACAGGTTTTATCGCAGCGATAAGTCGAGAAATTCCGAAAAAGGCGGTTATGGTATCGGCTTATCAATGGCTCAAATGATAGTGCAGAATCACAAAGGCAAAATTTCGGCAAATTATCTTGATGACGAAATCGTGGAATTTACAGTCGAATTATAATTATTTGGGAAAAGAAAAGAGATTTGGTTAAAAATGGATTTTGAAGTAACAAAAATAATTTATTATCTTGCAGTAATACTTTTTGCAACGAAGTTATTTGGAATGGGAACACGCAAACTCGGACTTCCTCAAGTAGTGGGAATGGTAATAGCAGGACTCTTGATAGGCCCGGCGATATTCTCGAATCTACCCGGAAAATTCAACGGAATAATCGCCCCCACTGAAATCGAAATGGACGTACTAAGCACGTTTTCACAAATCGGCGTTATTTTGATACTGTTTTCGAGCGGGCTTGAAACCGATTTGAAAGATTTGAAAACAAGCGGATTTTCGGCAACGCTCATCGCACTTTTTGGAGTAATATTTCCGTTAGGATTGGGAACGCTTGTGACATCATTTTTCATGGGTGGAGTGTCGGAAACTTTCGGAAATCCCGACAAGTTAATGAACGCTCTGTTTGTGGGAAGTATCCTCACGGCGACGAGTGTCGGAATCACGGTCGAAACACTGAGGGAACTCGGCAAGCTAAACACCAAACTCGGAACAACGATCCTCAGTGCGGCGATAATAGATGACGTTATCGGAATTATCGTTTTGAGCTTGATAACATCGTTAAAGGGTGGAGGAAATCCTCTGTTTACGCTCTTGAAAGCGGCATTATTTTTTGTTTTTTCGATTGGCTTGGGAATTGTTCTGCGAATTGTTTTCAAGTGGATTTCGGCAAAATATCCGCACAAGAGAAGGACGGGTATTTTTGCACTTGCGATGTGTTTTGCATACGCATTTTGTGCCGAAACGTTTTTCGGGATAGCGTCCATCACGGGGGCGTATATGGCAGGAGTCATGTTGAGCGGACTCAGCGACACAAAGTTTGTTGACAGAAAAATTCTTGTAAACGGATATATGATATTTTCGCCGATATTCTTTGCATTTATCGGAATAAGTGCGGATTTCAGCAATTTCAAGCCTGAGGATGTTCTGTTTGCGATAGTCTTTGTAGTTGTCGGAATATTGGCAAAGATACTCGGCTGCGGTATGGTATCGAAAATTTTGAAATTCAGCGTAAAAGATTCGCTTGCCATCGGCTGCGGAATGATTGCCAGAGGTGAAGTCGCTTTGGCGGTGTATTCAACGGCATCGTGGCTCATTTGCTTTGACAACGGCGTTCTTGTCGGCGTTGACCCGCTGTTCGCTACTATAATGTTGATAATTTCGACATCGGTGTTGTGTCCGATTCTCCTCAAGATTCTGCTGAAAGACCATACGGAATCTCACGGTACACAGGTTTCTGCTGACGATTACGTTGCTGCCGCTAATAATTTGTGATTTTATTTTCTTGTCTTGGGAAAACCT
>CACXHC010000265.1 GCA_902767285.1 uncultured Ruminococcus sp. | reverse complement strand
TGAATTGCAAAGTTAGTTTCCGAGGAAGTCTATTATAAAACATAATGAAAAAGCAGGCAGTCCGGAATGATAAATATCAGCCATAAACATTCCGGCATCTTCAACCGCAATATCTTTTATATAAGCCGAATCACCCTTATATATCGGCTGTAAAATCAGTGTAACAGATGACGCACTTTCCGGTATGGGTATCAAGTGAATATACATTCCGTATGATTTTCCGAAAATGTTCGGTCTTTCGGTATGGTAATCATACAAAGTTACACCGTCAAACTGAGCCGTTAAATATGTATTGGCTGTTTCGAAATAGAGTCTTTTTCTCACAATATCTACTTGAGATAAATCATGAGTCAACTTTATGTCACCGACAGGAAGATTGTTCATTGAAAAAGGTTCTCCCGTTTCCGAAATCCAACCATCTTTAAAATCTATAATTTCATTGTTATAATGGAACGAGTGAGAAGGGTACATAAGCGAAACAATTAAAATGAACGCCAAAATTACAATCAATGGAATTAAATCTGTTAAAATAATGGTATTTTTTTTATTTACTATTTTCATATTTCCACCAATACAAAATGTCGTCAAAAAATAAGATCCATTTTTAAAGTATTTACGAATAAATATACTACTATTCTACCATAAGTGTTGATTGTTTTCAAGGGTGATTTAATTTATCACCGTGTTAAAATTGCATAAAACTATTAAACAAATCTGTATATTAAAATACAATTTGTGCATTTTTAATAAAAATATTATATGTCTTTTTACACTAAATAACTGAGAGAAAAAGAGTTGGTATTCGTCTAATAAATAACAGATTCATAAAATGTCTGTAAAAAATTCAGATAGGAGGATTCATTATGAAAGCCCAAAAATTTACATCATTATTAGTAGCGATTATTATGCTGCTGACACCCGTTACTGCTGTTACGTCTTGTGCCGAGATTTCAGACTCCGACAGCAGCCAAAAAATCACTCTTTCCGCCCCTGCCGAAGATGAAAATTATTATGACATCTACTCCGACAACAGTCTTAAAATCCCTGTGCCGAACGAAGGCTCGTTTTTGACAACTTCAATCGGAGAGTTTGATTATTACGATTTTGAAAACGGCACAGTTGCGTGTTACGGTTACGGCACTATTATTTCGGGAATAAAATACGCTAAAATTCCATATATGGTAAATTGGGGAGGAGAGGACAGAACCGTTTCGGGCATTATGAATAAAGCTTTTGAATATGATGATTGTACCGAAGTGATTGAGCTTCCCAATACTATTGAAAGAATCTACATGAAAGTATTCAGCAATATGACTTCGATAAAACGAATCTGCATTCCCGTTTCGGTAAAAGAAATAGCTGATGACGCATTCGAAAATATGCCCTCGGATTTCAAAATTATTTGTGTAAAAGATTCATACGCCGAAGAGTACGCAAAAGCAAATAATATTCCGTACTCATATCCCGAAGATGATGATTTCGACAAAAAGGCAGTTGAAAACTCCCAAAAAAGCATTGAGGATTTGGAAATATACATAAACGGATATAAAGAACACTGGTTACCAATGGTGTTTGAGTATACCGGTCATGAAATTCTTCCCGAAGTAGTTATAATCAACGATGGGCAAGAGCTTAATCAAAATACCGATTATACCGTAAGTTACAGTCATAACAAAGATGTCGGAAGAGCATATATTGTTATAATGGGCAAAAACAAATACAGAGGTATTTATAGATACAGTTTTGAAATAAAGAAACTCGAAGACATTATACCATTCGACCTTAGCAAAGAAAATACCGATTTTTACGATTTATACACGGATAACGGCGTAAATATTGCAAAACCGTGGTGTGGTTCATTTGATGATTGTATAAGCGGTGATTATAATTTTCAATCCAACGATAACGGTACAGTCGTATTTTGGGGAGCAAACGAAAATGTTATTTATGTTAAAATTCCGGCAGTTATCCAAGGCGGATATTATTACGGCCGTCCCGATATAGCTGTTGAGGTTCGTCACGATACTTTACGCAAAAACTCTGTTGCTCAAGTTGTGGAAATACCGAACACGATTATATATATAGAAGAGGGTGCGTTTAGTGAAATGAAATCTATAAAGCGTATTTATGTTCCGATTTCGGTAAAGCAGATTGACAAGGGAGTATTCGAAAATATGCCCTCGGATTTCAAACTGATTTGTGTAAAAGATTCATATGCTGAAGAGTACGCAAAAGCAAATAATATTCCGTACTCATATCCCGAAGATGATGATTTCGACAAAAAGGCAGTTGAAAATTTACAGCGTAGTATCGAAGATTTGGATATTTATGTTGACGGAAGTATCGTTCACGAAAAGCAAATACCATTTATTTATGAATATACAGGCAATGAAATAAAGCCAAATATCACTATAAAAGACGGAAACAAAACTCTTGTACTCGACACAGATTATACAGTTAAATACGGCTGCAATAAAAACGTTGGAACAGCATATATAAATGTATCGGGCAAAAATAATTATAAAGGTTTCTGTTTTTATTATTTTGAGATAAAGAAACATGAAGATATAATGCCTTATGACCCTATTATGGGCGATATTGACGGTGATTCACGAATTACATCTAATGATGCGTTGATAGCCCTCCGTGCCAGCGTTGGCGAAATCACTCTTGATGATGAACAAAAAGTTTTAGCGGATATAGATCTTGACGGCGATATAACATCAGTAGACGCACTTGGAATTTTAAGAATAAGTGCAAGCATTGATTGAATAACCGAATAAAAGGGGCTGTGAAAAAACAACAGCCCCAAGAAAGCTCCAATTTGTTGCTTATTTTCTCTTCTTTTTTTTGAAAAAAAAAAAAGAAAAAAAAAACTTTTACTATATAAATTTTATGTGTTTAAACGAACATTCTATAAACTGAAACAAATCCGACTGCGTACTTGTGCAGTCGGGCGGGTTGCACCCGCTGGCGGTTCGCACTGTGGCTTTTTATGTGCGTTA
>CACXHC010000264.1 GCA_902767285.1 uncultured Ruminococcus sp. | reverse complement strand
TTTTTATTTCATTTACAAGATTTGAATAATCGACATCTTTTCTTTGACGTAAAAGCTCGGTTATTTCGGCAACGGGATTTGCTATGGGGTCAAGCGATAAATTCGAAAACATTCCCTTCATGGCATGAGCTGTTTCAAAAGCCGAATCAAGGTCTTTTTTAGAAATCTGCTGTTCAAGCTGAGTAACTTTATTATCGGACAAAACTTTTTTTACAAGCATTAAATAGAATCCCTCGTTGTTCATACATCTTACAAGACCCTCGGCGGTATTTGCACCGAAATTTTTCAAACTGTCAACCGTTAACATAAAAATCGACTCTCCTTTTTTTCAGATTTTATAAGCTGTGTAAATTCATCATGCGGAAGCGGTTTTGAGAAATAATATCCCTGAATAATATCGCACCCGACATTCTTCAAAAGTTCCATTTGCTTTTTTGTTTCTACACCCTCGGCAATTACGGGAACTTCGAGCAGGCGTGCAATTTCAATCATAATGGCTACCAATCTATAATCTTTCTCATTGGAACAAATATTTCTGATAAATTTCATATCGAGTTTCAGAGCATCTATTGGAAGTGAAGTTAACATATTTAGTGATGAATAACCGCTTCCGAAATCGTCCATTTCGATTTTGAAACCTTCTTTACGCAGACTTTCGACAGTATCTATAATTTTTTGAGAATTATTTGTATATGCCGACTCAGTGACCTCAAGAAGAATATCTCCGGTATCGAGTCCGTTTTTACTCGAAATACCGCAAAGAATATCAACAAGAAGCGGATTAAAAATATCGATTCTCGAAACGTTGACCGAAACAGGAATTTTAATATTTAAATCGTCTTTCCATTTTTTGATTTGAGCCGCAGCTTCGTTCCAAACATACAAATCAAGATTTTGGATAAGTCCGTTGTTTTCGAACAAAGGAATGAACACTCCCGGACTAATCATTCCAAATTCGGGGTGAACCCATCTTACAAGAGCTTCGGCACTTCGCAAAACAGGTTTTTCTCCTCTTATATCATACTTAGGCTGATAATAAACCTTAAATTGTTTTTCGTTGATAGCTATTTCCATTTCGCTTATAAGACGTTCTGCAAAAAGCTCTTTTGCGTGCATCTCATCATTATAAAACTCAAAACAGCTCTCGCAGGAATCTCTGAGTTTTCGGCAAGTTAGGCTTGCACGGTCGAAACGTCTTTCCATGTCAAGTCCTTGTCCGTTATCGTGATAAACCCCCATTCGAATACTCACTTTGCCGGCGTGAGTGCTGTTTTTGATTCTTTCGAGATAATCGGGAACCCGTTTTTTTAAATCGGGCGTATGAGGAAGATACAATCCAAAAGTATTTCCACCGCTTCGGCAGGCAAGACCGCCGTTTTGATGAGCAATCTCTTTAATACAGCTGCTAACTTTTTTCAAAATTTCCTCACCGTATGATTTTCCGTAAAGCTCATTGATTATGCGAAAACGGTTTATGTCAAGAACGATTGCGTCCATAGGCGAACCGTTTTGAGCATCAAGCCTTTTGCCGTACTCAAAGAAAAACTCTTTATTATAAAGTCCCGTAAGGCTGTCACGCTCGGTTTGATGAATAATAATACTGTTCTCGGCAAGTTCTATGGAACGGCTGACCCTTGCTCTGATAACATCGGGCAAATCATAAGGTTTAGTTATAAAATCGGACGCACCGAGCTGAAGGCTCTTGACTTCGGCTCCTTTTTCGGAGGTGAGAACGATTGCGGGAATGCGTCTGAGTTCGTTGTCATCGTGCATGATTTTCAGAAGTTCGTATCCATCAATTTTGGGCATATGCAGGTCAAGTATAACAAGTGACAAATTAGTTCTTTTTTGTTTTATTATATCGAGAGCAATAGCACCGTCATCGGCAAAAATAACATCATACAAATCGCTCAGCATAAAAGCGAGCATTTCTCTTTCGATAAGCTCATCATCAACAATCAAAATTTTTCTGCGAATATTCAATAAATTCGCCTCCAAAACTCAAAATATAACACAGTAATTATAACATCAGCAAAAACAAAAGTCAACAGAACGTATTGACAACCAAAAAGAAATATCGTATAATAAGTTGTACAAATCATACTTGTAGGAGGGTTCATTTATGAGTAAACCAAAAGGTAAATATTATTGGACTGCTACCGTGGGCGAAAAAGGACAAATCGTAATTCCAAAACAAGCCCGTGATATTTTTGATATAAAACCCGGCGATACTTTAATGCTTTTCGGAGACGAAGAGCGTGGAATAGCTATTCCTCCCAAAAGTTCGTTAGATCAAATATTCGGTACGGCTTTCGATAAAAATGAGTGAAAATTTAGCTTTTATACTCCTTGTTGCTTATTTTCTCTTCTTTTTTTTGAAAAAAAAAGAAGCAAAAAAAACTTTTATTATATAATTTTTAGGTGTTTAAACTAACATTCTATTAACTGAAACAAATCCGACTGCACAAGTATGCAGTCGGATTTGTTTCTATGTTTTGTAGTAA
>CACXHC010000263.1 GCA_902767285.1 uncultured Ruminococcus sp. | reverse complement strand
GTCTTTTATGTATCGGCTTATGCTGTCGAGTTCATTTGCGTGAACAACGTCCTCTCCTGCACCGTCAAATATAGTTAAGGAGTATGCCGGAATGGTGTTATTTATCTTTTTAAGCTTGTTCTTGATTCTCCAGAGCTGAGGCATTGGAGCTTCTCCGGGAGGATTCGGCGGAGGCGGAGTTTTGTCTTTATATATACATCTTACGTTTTCTTCATAAGAAATTCTCGTTTGCTCGTCCATATATGACGGCACCCAAGGAGAATCTGAGTTCTTAAGCTCGTAAAGCATTGTTGTAAGAAAATTGGTTTTTCCGCAACCGGTAACTCCCAATATACTAAAACGAATATATGCATTATAAAGCAAGATGTCATGTGGCAAACTTGAGTTGCAGTTTCGGCATCTTAAATCTGTACCTTCCCCACTGCAACCACTTTTGGAGCATTTAGGCACTTTCTTGAAAAAAAATTCTATTTTATTTGGAATAACATCCTCTCCGCAAACATTACAAACCATTTTTAAATCTTTGTTTTTCAGCGGTTTCAAACAGTAAGGACACACGACATCAGGTAAAAAAGAAGGAAATTTAATTGACATTTATTAATACCTCCATATTGTTACGGTACAGTATAATTTTTTATTTTGGGATGGGTTATGTAAAACTCCGACATACTTTCGGAAGATATTAGGAGCCTTAACTGAGTACCTGATTTGAGATTTTTCCACACGTCATCCGGGAAAATGTATGTTAAATTGCCATTTACAAAGCCGGCTTCGTCCTCCTCAAAAGTTTTTATGACGATGTTATCTTTGTCGTCATACTTTGTTGGAGTAAGACCGTCTTTTCGGTAAAGCAGCCTCATTTCGGGAGTGTATTCGGAATTTAGAGAAATCTTCAGACTTGGTGTGCGGCTTCTGCCAAAAACTTTGTTAGGCCAAACGAAATTGTAAGATATTTCTTTTTTGGGTGCATTACTCAGTTTTTGTTTAGATGGTTTTGAGAAAAAACTTTCGCCGTTTTTTGTTATGTATTCGCCTATAACGGTTATATAAATCTGGGTGTTGGGAATATCTCTTGATACAATGGCAAGTTTTTCTTTGTATTTTTCTACCGACATAACACATCTTTCGGTAGAATTTGGGTTTTTATAGTTTTTCTTTATTTGCTCGACAGTAACCCACGGAGCAGGCTCATCAGAACTGCTCTTTATGTTGATAAAATAATATATGTTTTTTAACAAGTCCGGAACAGATTTGAGTTTTATTATAAGTCTGTCCCCTTCTATTTTTGTGTCTTTTTTGTTTATTTCACACGGTTCAACGCTTGATACGCTGACTATATCCGATATTATGCCGTTTGAACCGCCTGTGGAGATAATCGCAATATCTAAAAATGTGTCTTTAGGAATACTGAAACTCGTGTTAAGGGACTTGCTCGCAACGTTCGCAAATGTTTGACCTTTACCAAAAAGTTTGTCAGCATCGCTCAGCGGAAATATTTTTCCGGTTTTTATATCGGGTGTGTTTTTGGTGATTTCACGAATAATGACATTTTGAGAGTTTCCGTCCGGCATTTTCCACTCTGCTGTTACTGTGCAGTTTGAACATGAATATGTGAAATTTTTGAGTGCTTTCGGGAGCGGTTCGGGTGACATTTTGAATGTAACTCCGTCACTGTACTTAACGCCGTTCGAAAACATATATTTGCATTGAAGGCGATAACAATATGTTTTGTTGTTTTCAATTGCACTGTCCTCAAACATTGAACCTGATTTTGGTTCGATACAATAGCAGTCACTGTTTGGAATCATAGGGGGAATGATGTTTTCTGTTCGAATTAATCTTACACCGACACAGTTTTCGGGCAGTATCCAGCTTATTTTGCATACTCCCTCCTCCGCCGATGTTTTCAGATGTTTTACATCAACATCGCTGAGTTTATAAACGTCGGCTGTGGCAGGAGCAGAAAAAGCTCCCCTTCGGCAGGCAAACACGCCGTAACCGTATACAACTCCCGGAGAAATGGAATTATCGGAAAAAGACAGCTCCGTTAAATCGGTTGCAATAATTTCTCCGTCTGTTCTGTCTTTTGGAACAGCGTTCAGCTTTTTTGTTATCATGTACTTTACGCCCAAATCTCCCGAAGATACCCAAGTTAAAACACATTTGAGAGATGTATCTCCTGTTATGGCACATTTTAAATCTTTCGGAGATTGTGGCGGAACTGCTCTTACTACGGCAAGAGCAGGCATATAATCGGCAACTTGCTGTAAAATCTCCTCGCACTTATTGGCACGAACATATTTTGGAAGGTTTTCGGAAGGAAATCTTTTTTTATTTTGCTCGATTGTTTCGATTATCATTTTTCTTTTTGAATCGAGTTTTATTTTCGGGAATTTTTCCAAAATAAACGATATTTGTTCCTGTGCTTTGCAGAGTTGCTTTGAATCAATGAGTTTTTGAAGTTCGTCCAGCGGTTTTTTGAATTTATCTTCTTCGGTCACTATACGGCGATCCAATGCACTTAATTCCGAATGTTCGGGATTGAGATTTTTTGCAAGAGAATAGTAGCGTCTTGCTTCATCGAGAGCCATATCATCTAAAGCCTGTTTTGCTGATTTTATGTACGAATCGGCAAGGTTTATTCCGGGAATGTAAAAACCACAGCTGCAATAATCGGCTCCCGAAGGAACAAGCGTTTTGCATTTGGGACATTTAGTGTATATTGGTGAGTTGCAAGCCGGACATTTAGCTTTTTTGGCTTCTTCGATTGTTCTGAACTCAACAAGAGTTTTACACGAACCGCAAAATAATCTTATTTTGGGTTCAACAGGTTCATAGGGATTTTTCAATATTCCTGCTTCAAAATTATAAATCGCTCGTGCAAGTTCGTAATCGGGAAAACTTTTTCTGATTTTTTCAATACATATTTCTGCGAAATATTCGTCTTTTTTGAAATCATCGGGAGCATTTTTTATCAGCTTGAAAAACGGTTCGAGTTTATCACGCTCCAGCGACATATCATATTTTCGGCGGTTCTCTTCGCTGTTAAAAACTTTCGTTACTCCCTGTGAAAATACATCGTTGAGAATTTTTCCTTCTTCACTGGTGTTTGCAGTTACTTTCATGCTGAGAGAATCCATAATATCATGAAGTTCGGACGTACTTCTGTTATGGTATGATTTTACATCAGAATCACTGCCTCCGCTGAAATAACAGGCAGCATCGTAAAGGTCTTTTATTTTTGATTTATAGGGATAAACGGTTGCCGAAATTTCGGGCAATCTCGAAATTTTTTCCTTTATTGTTTGCAGATTTGTAGAGTTAAGAAAGTATTGACTCAATTGAAGTGATTTTCCCGGTTCTATTACAGTAAATCCTTTTTCCTTGTAGACTGCTTTTACGGTGTCTTGACTCAGTTTAAGTTTTGTTGCTGTATTGACGATACGTCCGTGAGTTACTATGGGAGTTCCTTCCTGAGCAACAACAACAATATCAAGAAGTTTTCTCAAAATACCGCACAATTCTTCTTTCATCTGCTTCGCTTCGGCGTTTCTGAGTTTATTGTCAGACATGACCTTTCTTATGTCGCCTTCCAAACTCAGCTCTGAATCAATGGCATCTCGGTTTGATGTTGCATTTGCCTTTTGCTTTTCCAAACGAGATTTCCAATTGTTTATAGCATCTTCTATTGTTTGTTTTGATATTGGGCCGGCATCACAGCTAAGATTCAGAAGATCGAAATAATTCGGTCTTTCCACAGTTACTCCCTCCAATTATTCGCCCGGAGCTTGCCAAGTTTCGGTTTTTTGTTTTGTATCAAAACGGCTGTGTTTTTTACCGGATCCGCCTATTTCCTGAGCTATTTTTCCAAAGCTCTTTGTAAGCTCTCCGCTTCTTGCAACCATCATGGAATCTATATCTCCGGAGCTTATGTCTTTCAAAAACTGCTCATCGGCGGAACCAAATCCGATTCCGATAATATCTATTTCGGATTTATGGCACTTCTTCGCTCTGAGAACAGCATCATACTGATTTTCCCACACACCATCGGCAAGAACTATTCCGATTTTTTTACCTTTTTTGCCATGAAGCATATTTTTTATTTCGTCAAATGGATCAGCAGCGTTGCAATATCCCGTAAGTCCGCAGGTTATTGATTGAGTTTCTTTTTTGCATTTTTCCATATTAGTTGTTAAAGCCTGAACACAGCAGGTTCTGTCGGATACCGCAAGAACACCTATCTCAACTTTGCCGGGGTAGTCAGACAGCATATCAATAAAATTACACATAGCATCGGAAGCATTTTTGAGCGGTTTTCCGCTCATACTGCCAGAAACGTCCAATGCCATTACGACATACAAATCTCCGAGTTTTTTCGGTTTTTCGGACTCATCGATAGGACGTCCGTATTTGCTCATATCATCCGGAATGCCCTCTTCTCTTATCGGAAGATCTGATTTTCCATTTCCTTGACGTGCCTGAACGTGTATCATGCCGTTTATATCGTAGCTGTACTGAATTTTTATTATTGTCGGATTTTCGTTCGGGTTGTGAGTAATGCCCGAAACTACATATTTGCCGATAATCTCGCTTTCAAGAGGCGGTTTCTCGCCCTGAAGAACATATATCTCAACTTCGTTTTCCTCGTAAGATGAGGTGTAATAATTGAATGACTCGGCATATTTTACAGGAATAGTTTGGTTTGCCGGAACTATCGTTTTATTTATGTAAGCCGTACCTTCTTGATTTACTGCGATAACGCCCATAGCGTGTGCAACAACATCACGCTGTACAATGGAAAGTGCAGACGGCAAAGCGGTTTCTTTTCCTATTTTGCCGGGGAGATATGATTTCGGCTTTGCCTTAGTTTTTCTGAATTGATAATTCGCTGTTTTTAAATCTTTATCATCAGACGGTGCAGACGAAAGAACAATGTATTTCGGCAAGGGCAAATGAACTTGTATTGCGGCTCCGAGTGCTACGGCTTCATCGGGATTCACTTGTGTGAGCGGTTTATGTCTGTTTCCGCTCAACTTGTATAGATAATCCGACACCTGACGCATTCTTGTTGACCCGCCAACAAGAAGAATATCGGTGAGATTTTCCCATGTCAAACCGGCTTCCTGAAGAACATCTCGGCAAAGAGTTCCGGTTTCGTTCAGCAAATCGACCGTAACAGAGTTGAAATCGTCAATCGATATTTCGGTTTTATATGTACCATATTCGGGAAGATAAAGGCTAATTTGAGCCGTATTTTTTGTAGTCAACTGTTTTTTGATTGACTCAGCACTTTGTGCGACAATGCTTTCAATTTCGGGATGGTCTTGTTTGTAATAGGCAATTTCGCTTTCGATTTTGTTTATTATTAGAGAAGAAAGACTGCTATCCCAGTCTTTTCCGCCGAGAATATGATTTCCTTTAGTTTGCTTTGAAATCATTTGACCGTTTTTCTTCATTTCAACAAGTGTTACATCGAATGTTCCTCCGCCCAAATCGTAAACAAGGATATTGGCATTCTCTCTCCAGTGATTAACTCCGTAACTCATAGCGGCAGCGGTCGGCTCATTGATAAGCTGGCGGACATTAAGACCGGCTCTTTTCGCCGCTCTTAATGTTGCCCCACGCTCTTTGTGATAAAAATATGCCGGAACAGTAACAACAGCCTCGTCTATTGTCTGATGAAGAACGGCTTCCGCCTCCTCTTTGAGATACCTCAGAAGAATAGCCGAAAGCTCTTCTGACGAATAACTTTTGCCGTAAAAAGTGCAGTATGGCTCATCGTTGCCCATACATCTTTTGAAAACGGAAGTGCAACCGTATTCGCCAAATTCGTATGCGTCTTTAGCTTCTGTGCCTACGATTATATCGCCATTTTCGGTGAATTGTATTACCGAGGGCGTTATCCTCTCCCCCGCTGTATTGGGAACAATATTCGGCTGACCGGTTTTTTCGTTTATCACAGCCACCGCCGAAAATGTTGTACCGAGATCTATTCCAACTTTAACTCCCATTTTATACCTCCAAACTGTTGTTTTTCAATTACTGAATGTCGGCATTTACCGAAAGTGCCGCCGCAGGGCTTTTACCTGTGCCAATATCAAAAGCATAATCGATTTTTGTATCAACGATGTTAGTCGGATCGTTAAGATTGACGGCACTTACATAAATACCGCTGGCATCTATGGTAAATGTTACCTCAACCGGAGTGCCTTTTCTTGTGTTTTTGGGAAGGAGCATATTCATTGTACCCAAGAGTTTAACTTGATCTTCGGAATGGCTTTCCTGTTCTTCGCCATACTGATTTACACAGGGGATAACGTGATCATCTTTGCTCATATCCTCAAAAATATGTATGAAAACACATTCCATATTGTCTTCGGGAATGGTGTATTCTTTTTTTACACTGCACGGCATCTCTTCGCCGAGTTTGATTATGTTGTCAACAACAAACTCTCTCTGCTCGTTCAAAACACCCGGGCCGAATGAACATGATGTAATATCGCCTATAACTATTTTTTCTTTTGTTAATGATGCCGTTCTTCTCGGCTTTGTTTCACCAGAGTTTTGGATATCGGGAGTATCATTAGATTCGGATTCAGATTTGGTTTCGGGTTCGGGATCGGGATCGGGATCAACCTCATCTACAAGCATACTTGCACATATTGCCGCACCTTTTGCTACTGCACAGTTCGGCTCTTCTATTTGAACTTTTCCGGGGAATTTGTCCTCTACTGCTTTGCGTATCATCGGCATATATGTTGACCCGCCTACAAGAAGTACAGTATCAATTTCCAAATTTCCGAGTTCTTCCAGAACAGCGTTAACGTATGTCATTGTTTTGTAAACCAAATCACTGGTCATTGATTCGAAACTTTCTCGGGAAATATCGACTCTTGTTTGCTGACCTTTTATGCTGACTCTGATGTTTGTATTTTCAACTTGGCTGAGTTTTTTCTTGGCTGTTTCAACACGACTTCTTATTAACTGAAGTGTGTCGGGGTTGAGATTCTGTCTTTCAATTCCGTTGTCATCACAGCAGACTTTTACAACATGGTCGAAAAGTCGGTCATCCCAGTCTACTCCGCCGAGCTGGTCATTTCCTCGTGATGCTATAACTTTTATTTTGTGAACTTCCTGCTTTTGGTCGTTCTCTTCCAAATGCATTTTTACAACGGTAACATCGAATGTGCCGCCGCCGAGGTCGTAAACAAGAATCGTTTTTTCTTCTTTGAATTGTCGTGAACAATAGCTGAGTGCCGCCGCCGTAGGCTCGTTTATAATATTGAGAACATTGAAGCCTGCATTTATTCCGGCTTGCTTTGTGAGAATACGAGCCGGAAACGAAAATCTCGCCGGACACGTTATAACTACATCGTCAACGGTATCGCCCTGCTGTTCGACAATTGCTTTCAGTCTTTTCAAAATAAGGCAACTAATATCGGCAGGAGAATACGTTTTGCCGAAAAATTCATATTGACGTGGCTCGTCCTTAGCCATTTCACGCTTTACATACTGAACAACTCGGTCGCCGTCACTTTCTATCATCTCTTTGGCATTTTGACCAACTACAACATTATCGGGAGTTTCAAAAAATACTACCGAAGCGAGTGTATCGGAGCCGTCATCATCGTTTCTGATAACTTCGGGATTTCCGTTGCGGTCGAGTCTTGCAATACAACTGTAAGTTGTTCCTAAATCTATTCCATAAGTTCCCATATTATTACTGTCCTTTCTAAAATAAATGAATAAATAAATAATTAATTAATTAATCTTCAGACTGCTGAGGTGCGAGTGATTCGTCAAACACAAAAATATCGACAAATTCATGAACAAGCACCGAATTATCTTTTACAATGCCGGGTCTTCGACTGAGGGCTATTGTATTATGTTTTTCACGTTCGCCCGTAGCTACTTTGGAAATCACCTTTGTTGTTTGCAACTTGCGAACGGTTCCTACTTTGCTTTGTACTATCTCCGCTCCGTATTCGTTAAGGCATTCTTCCAACTGCTCGAACATGGAAGAAAGATTGTTTTTGGTGCGTTCGGGAATCCCCTCATCATTCAGCACATAGATATTATCAATATAAATATTTGCTATTTCTCGCAGGATCGGAAGCAGAAAATCGCCTCTCACCTGCTTTTTGTATGCGTCTATATCTTTCTGCATACCTTGTCGAACCTGTACTTGAAAATTGGCATTTTCTCTGAGTGTCTGCATAAGTTTTTTGTCTTGACGCTCTATTTTATCTTCAACAAGTTCTGACTTTTCTTTTATAAAATCCTTAACCGAAAGAATTTCCGAACTTAAACAAGCAATTTGACTTTTCAATTCTTCTATTGTATCGGCAGTATCGCAGGGCGGATTTTCGGAAAAATCGTCAATCGGAAGTTCCGATTGGTTTTCTGCTATTTCCGGTTCACAAGACTGGGGTATCTGCTCGGTATTGAGGTCAGTATCAAGCGACATGGTAAAAAATCTCCTTTTTCAGTGTGTTTTATGTTGGTATGACTGTTAACGATGCAAGATCTTCATCTGATTTTGAGATGAGCCATTCAACGCTTTCAAGAACTCCCCACGGCTCGTATTTATTTCCGTCAGAAGAATGTCCCATCGCACTTATCGGGAAAAAACTAATATTTGTGAAATTCGATTCGATAGAATCCAAAAAAGTTTTAAATCCGTTTTTCATAAGAAAATCTCTGCACAATGTATTTCGCAAAGTATCAAAAGATTCATATTTTTCTTTATTTTTTTCATATTCTGTTTTTATTTTGGCAAGACCTATTTCTCTTTTTACTTCTTTTACATCTGATTTGGCAATCAAAACAGAAACAGGTTTTTTACACAATGTTCCGGGTTTCATGTATCCTATACTTATAAGGTAGTTTACAAAATTCAAAAATACTTTATCGGGGTCAACATCGCTGTAATCCGACATATCTTCCTTTGAATCAGAGGCTTCTTCTCGCAATTTTCCGGCACTGAACGGGTCTATCAAAAACAGATACCCCTCGCAATACTTAAATTGTCTTTGATGAACTTCGATTGCAGGATTTTTGGAGTCGATAAACAATTCTCCGGCAACATCGTATATAACAAACTGACGTGTAATGCCGATGGAACTATCGATGAGTATTGGGTACATCTGCGAGTTCATGTAACTTGTAGCCGGACAAATTTCACCGTTGTACCACAAATCAAGTTCTTCAAAATACGACTGGAATGCTTTAGGAATCGTAATTGTTGTATCGGGAACATATTTCAGTTTATCCATATACTGATGAAAAAACGATGCCAGAAATACCGATTTGCCCGCCTTTGTTCCGCCTATCAGCTGAAACGTTACCGGGGCAACTCCGTCTGCAACCAACGGGGATTTGCACATCGGACAATATAAATCAAGCTTAGAACGCCCATTGAAAAACGTACACGGGATTTTTTTGTGGCAGTTACACTTGTGATGCAAAATTCCAAAAACATTTGGACGCAGTTTATCGTGGACAGCATAGCACGAAGGGCAGGCATACGATGCAAACCTGCTTCTCTCGTGACAAACAGGGCAATCGTAATTAACTCTGTTGAGGAATATGAACGAGTGTTCAAATGCTGATATAACACAAAAAATAATAAATCGTATGAGCGAAATTACACAAAGAGCTGTTCCAAAAATAACAGTAAAAGTTAACCATAGTACGAAACTCAAAAATAAGTACATTGTTTGTGCAAAAAACGAAAAACATTTTCTGCACGCAATTTTTGCACCCAGAATAATTCCTTCGCTTAATCCGTCAAAATCTCTTGATAAATCGCTGATGCTGTCTCGGTCATCTTCAACATAGGCGAGCATTGATTCTGCCACGCCTTTCAGCTGACGAAATCCCGGCCCGCAAAAATAGCTTCTTTGTGCGGGTTCGTCATCTTTTATCCAAGACCAATTTTTCATGTTGATATTATCAAGCACGGCCAGAACTATATTGCGAAAAGGAAAAATCATACCGTAAGCTAAGCCAAAAAGAGTCCCCAACAGCACCATAAATGGTATTACGACAAATACAAACAAAAGAATACCGATTAAATATATTATGGTAATAATCGCTTCGCCCATTATAATCCTCCATTTCACGAAATTTTATTTAACATGGTAATTATATCATACTTTATAACCAAAAAACAAGCCAAATATTATAGCAATCTTTTATTAAAAATATACAATTTATAATTAATATCAATTATTTCATTCAAAAAGGCAGACATTTTTATATGTTTTAATAAAAAATCAAACAACATATTGATTTTTTATTAAAACAATGATATAATTAAAACACACTATATTTTATATTTGGAGATATTTATATGAAAAAAATCAAAATTGCCCTCGTTTCGATTGCTGCTGCAATTGCTCTTCTTCTGACTGCTTGCGGAGAAAGTGCTTCTTCAGGCAGTAAATATGATTTTACTATGCCCGATTCTCCTACGGAATTTGTTACTACGCTCGTCACAGATGAAAATGATGAATCAAAACAATATGCCGCTGTCGAATTCGACGGAAAAATCTATGTTAGTTACGGTACTCTTACAGAAGATTTAGACCAAAGCGAAATCGGCTCTCGTTTGGGGTATCTTGTTCAAGACGGTGTAAAACTCGAAGATATAGGCTTATTCCCTCTGACATCAGACCCCGACCAAAATTATATTTTGAGTATGGACAAGCAGGGTATCATGCAAAACAAAACTTTTTTCAGAAATTCCGAAACAAAAGGTAAGGAAATCTCAACTCCCTCATTTATTAAAAGTTCCGGTTACGATTATTGGAATTAACCCGAAAAGGTGCTGTGAAAAATTGGCTTTCTTGGGAAAACCTTTTTTGAAAAAAAGGTTTTCCCAAACCCTTTCCAAAAAACTTTTTTACGGTAGAGTAGGTTTAGTATGCTATCCGTCACAGCGAGAGCGTGACGGAGGGTTGTCACAGCAATTTTGCGGAATAATACTTACTACAAAACATAGCAACAAATCCGACTGCGTACTTGTGCAGTCGGATTTGTTGCAGTTTATAGAATGTTCGTTGAAACACATAAAATTTATATAGTAAAAGTTTTTTTGCTTCTTTTTTTTCAAAAAAAAAAGAGAAAATAATCAACGAATTGGAGATTT
>CACXHC010000262.1 GCA_902767285.1 uncultured Ruminococcus sp. | reverse complement strand
TTTTTGAAAAAAAGGTTTTCCCAAACCCTTTCCAAAAAACTTTAATTGTGTAAAAAATATTTATTTGCTAATTATAGAATGTTTATTGAAACACCTAAAATTTATATAGTAAAAGTTTTTTTTGCTTCTTTTTTTCAAAAAAAAGAAGAAGGGGGGTTGATTTTTTAAAATAAATATGGTATAATCCATTTGTTAAACGGAAAAATTGAAAGAGGTGAATATCAGTGAAACAGAATATACATCCTAAATATGAGCAAACAACGATAACTTGCGTATGCGGTAACGTGATTGAAACAGGTTCAACAAAGAAAAATATCCGTGTTGAAATATGTTCAAAATGTCATCCGTTCTTTACAGGCAAGCAGAAACTCGTAGATGCCGGCGGTAGAGTCGATAAGTTCAACAAGCGTTATGGTTTGAACAAAAAGTAATTCTCGATTTAAACGAGGAATTTGTAAAACAAATAAGATACCCGTCAAGAGATGTAACTTTTGGCGGGCATTTTTTCATATTCAAAAAAGGCGGTGCAGGTGTGAAAGAGTATACCACTGTAAAAGAATTTGGTGTTGATGAATATATCGAAAAAAAATCTCGGTTTATTTGCTACTGCAAGCCCGTGAAAAATCAAGAGGAGGCGGAAGCGTTCATCGCCGAAATACGTTCCGAACATTGGGACGCTCGTCACAATGTATATGCCTACGTTATCGCCGAAAATAATATCATGCGTTGCAGTGATGACGGCGAACCCCAAGGTACTGCCGGTGTTCCCGTTCTTGATGCTATTCGCAAAGCAGGGATAGTCGATGTTGTAGTCGTAATTACACGATATTTCGGCGGAATCCTATTGGGCACGGGCGGTCTTGTCAGAGCTTATTCGCACAGCTCGTCACTGGCATTAAAGGCGGCAAAACCTGTTTTGATGCAGCCGTGTACAGTATTAAAAATATCGTGCAGTTATAACCTTTACGGAAAAATCAATTCTCTTGTTTTGTCTTTTGGAGTTATAGACGATACTCAATTTGATGAGGATGTGCATATAACGTTCCACATGAGTTCCCAAAAAGTCGGCGATTTCAATAAAAAACTCGCAGATACCGCTTCGGGAAAAATATTCGCAGAAAAATGCGAGGAAAAATATTTTGAAGTCGAGGTCGATTGATTTATGAATCCCAAAATGAAGGAACTACGAGAAAAAGCTATGAAACTTCCGCTTGAACCAGGTGTCTATATCATGCACAATTCGGAGGATACTATAATTTATATCGGCAAGGCGAAAGCACTTAAAAATCGTGTCAGTCAGTATTTCGGTTCGCAGAACAATCACCCCGAAAAAGTTCGCAGAATGGTAGATAATGTTGATTATTTCGAGTATATTATAACAGACAGCGAGTTCGAGGCTCTTGTTTTGGAAGCAAGCCTCATAAAACAGCATAAGCCAAAATATAATATTCTTTTGAAAGATGATACCGGATACAGCTATATAAAAATTTCCCGTGAAGAATATCCCCGCATTACCGAATCTAAACACCCCGATGACACAGGCGAGTTTATAGGCCCTTATGTGAGTTCTTATTATGTCAAAAATGCAATAGACCAAGCTGTAAAAATATTTAGATTGCCGACTTGTTCCAAAAATTTTCCTCAGGATTTCAGCAAATCCCGTCCGTGCTTGAATTATCATATAGAACAGTGCTGCGGTCTTTGCAGCGGTAAAATTTCCGCCGAGGAGTACGGCGAAATCATCAAAGATGCAGTCGCTTTTTTGAAAAAAGGTTCGGCGATTTCCATGAAAGAACTCGAAAAAGAAATGAACGATGCCGCCGAAAATTTGGAGTTCGAACGTGCCGCAAAAATTCGTGACAGAATAACCGCCGTCAAGCGTATGCAGAATAAACAAAAAGTTTTTGCGGTAAAGGTCAAGGAACAAGATGTTATAGCTCTTTTCTCCGATGGGGTTGACGGCTGTTTTCAAGTTTTCCGATTCACAAACGGTAATTTGTTTGACAGAGAAACATTCGTTATAAAAGATATAGGCGATGAGAATGTATCTTTTTCCGAGTTTGTGATACAATATTATTCAAATAAAGAAAAAATTCCCCCATGTATTACAATCGACCGAGTTTTACCCGATGCTGATGTTATAAGCAATTATCTTTCACAAAAAAGCGAACTAAAAGTTGAACTGTATGTTCCGCAAAAAGGAGAAAGAGCGTCACTTGTTGAGATGTGCAAAAACAACGCGGCCGAAGTTCTTGCTCAAACTAAAAACAGCCGTGGCAGACAATATTCTCAGCTTAAGGAGCTGGGCGATTTGCTGGGGCTTGATAAAATTCCGATGTATATTGAATCATACGATATATCAAATCTTGCCGGAACAGACAACGTTGCCGGAATGGTGGTTTTTGAGGGCGGAAAACCGTTGAAATCCGCATATCGAAAATTCAAAATAAAGTCATTTGAGGGTCAGGACGATTTTGCGTCTATGGCTGAAGTTTTGACAAGACGATTTGAGGAATATCACAAACTCAAAAATACAGGCGAGGGATTCGGCAAACTTCCCGATTTGATACTTTTGGACGGCGGTAAGGGGCAAATATCAGCAGTAAAACCGATGCTTGAAAAATTGGAGATAGATGTTCCGCTGTTCGGCATGGTCAAAGATGATAAGCACCGTACAAGAGCAATTACCGATGGAACAGGCGAAATCGAGCTTAAATCTGTAAAAAATCCGTTTAAACTTGTTACTCAGATACAAGATGAGGTTCACAGATTCGCAATAGGCTATCATCATCAAGTAAGGAGCAAAAACGCATTTAAAAGCTCGCTGACCGATATTGAAGGAATAGGCAAAACAAGAGCCAAAAATTTACTCAAACATTTTGGCACTATAAAGAATATTCGAGAAGCCGAGCTTGAGGAGCTTGAAAATGCTCCGTCTATGACAAAAGATACGGCAAAGGCGGTGTATGATTTTTTTCATAATACCGAATAGTTGATATTGAGAGGAGGGGTTAGGTAATGAGTACAAAGAAAATCGAAGAAAAGCCACAAACCAAAAAAGAAGAATCAAAAAAAGGCAGTTCATCTGATTGGCTGGCGATTTTTGTCTTTTTTATGGTAGCGGTGGCAATATTTGCACTTTTTGCATCTGCGGAAGATGAACCCGAAGTTTTTAGCGGGACAGATTTCGGCGTATCGACTTATACAAGCAAAGTTGATATGAACGAAAACGGCATCGATGACCAAACCGAAATACTTATGCGAACAAGAGAGTACATAAGCACTAAACCCTCGTACAAAAGCGAATATTATAATACAGGCTATCCCAATGACGGTTACGGAGTTTGTACCGATGTAGTTGGCTATGCTCTCAAAAATTCGGGTTATGACCTTATGACTCTTGTTAATCGTGATATAATCGAAAATCCCGAAGATTATGATATTGAAACTCCCGATATAAATATTGATTTTCGCCGAGTGAAAAATCTGATTGTATATTTTGACCATACGGCAATATCGCTCACTACTGATATAAACGACATATCCCAGTGGCAGGGCGGAGATATAATAGTGTGGAGCGACCATATAGGTATAGTTTCGGATAATCGTAACGAAAAAGGTATGCCGTATGTTATACATCACGCTCGTCCGGGTCAAACGAGATATGAAGAAGATGTTTTCGGAAAAAAATATGACGAATACGTTAATGTTGTACGTCATTTTCGAATAAGCTAAAATAAATAACAAGATGAATTATCCTTCTGTGTTTTGGCAATAATTAAAACAGACGTCAAAGCATAGGAGGATAATTGTATGCAATACAACAAAGTTGAAATTTGCGGAATAAATACGGCAGATTTAAAAGTCCTTGACGATAATAAGCAAAAAGAGCTTATGCACGTTGTTAAAAACGGTACGCCCGAACAAAGCAAAAACGCAAGAGAAATTTTGATAAAAGGTAATTTGCGACTCGTGCTGAGCGTTGTTCAAAAGTTCACAAACAGGGGAGAAAATCCCGATGACCTTTTTCAAGTGGGGTGTATTGGCTTGATAAAGGCAATCGATAATTTTGATGATACTCTCGATGTTAAATTTTCCACTTACGGAGTTCCCATGATAATAGGCGAAGTAAGACGATATTTGCGTGACAGCAATTATATAAGGGTTAGCCGAAGTATAAGAGATACGGCATACAAAGCTATGCAGGCAAAAGAAAAACTTCAAAATGAGCTTTTGCGTGAGCCTACAATTGAGGAAATCGCGGACGAAATTTCGCAAACAAGAGAAAACGTCATCATAGCATTAGAGGCGATTGTAGAACCGGTATCTTTGTACGAACCCGTTTTTTCAGACGGCGGAGATACAGTATATGTTATGGATCAGATAAGCGACAGCACAGGAGAATCCGGTTGGATAGACGAGTTGAGCATAAAAGATTCCATACAAAAATTAAGTGACCGAGAAAGAAAAATTTTGTCGCTTAGATTTTATTCCGGAAAAACCCAAACCGAAACAGCTAAATGTATGGGTATTTCTCAAGCTCAGGTTAGCCGTATCGAAAAGTGTGCCATAAATAAAATACGCCCTTACACTTAACCGGTGGTTTTATTTTTCTCTTCTTTTTTTTGAAAAAAAAAGAAGCAAAAAAACTTTAACTATATAAATTTTATGCTTTTCAATTGGCTTGGTATAAAAGCAAACAAATCCGACTGCAAACGCCGCAGTCGGATTTGTTTCTATTGCAGTTAG
>CACXHC010000261.1 GCA_902767285.1 uncultured Ruminococcus sp. | reverse complement strand
GGAAAACCTTTTTTGAAAAAAAGGTTTTCCCAAACCCTTTCCAAAAAACTTTAATTGTGTAAAAAATATTTATTTGCTAATTATAGAATGTTGGTTGAAACACATAAATTTTATATAGTAAAAGTTTTTTTGCTTCTTTTTTTTCAAGCAGGCAGAGCCTGCTGTCAATTCGCACCGAGGCTTACAGTGTAATTCAAAATACATCTGCGTAAAAAACCAACTGCAATGCCAAATTTATCGTACACGAACAAAAAGTTTTTTTTGCTTCTTTTTTTTTCAAAAAAAAGAAGAAGAAGATTGTTTTATTATGCGAGATTGTTCAAGCTGTTTTTTCAATTCTGAATCGTTTGAGGAGTTTATAAGCTCCCTGAACAATTGCAAATTCTGTATAAGAACATCGAGTTCGGCACAGAGAGGTTCTTTATTATCGATAAAAAGGTCAGTCCACAGATTTTCGTTAATTGCGGCGACTCTCGAAACATCTCTGTAACTTCCTGCGGAAAATCCGACATGATTCGGACAGCACGGACTCTTCACATACGCACACGCCAGCACATGAGGAAGTTGTGATGTAAAAGCAATCATGCGGTCGTGTTCTTCGGGATTGGATACTCGTATTCTTTCAAAGCCGATTTCCAAAGCCAAATTTGAAAGCGTTTTTACTGCGTTTTCGTCCGATACTCCGCACGGAACAACAATATAGCTTGCTCCCTTAAAAAGTTCGGGGTCAGATGCCGAATACGAAAATTGTTCTTTACCCGCCATTGGGTGCGAACCGCAGAACGTCAGTCCGTTTTTTTTGCAGATTTCCGCAAGCGATGAGCATATACCACGCTTTATTCCGCAGACATCTGTAATAATGCAGTTTTTGCCGAAATACTCTGCATTTTCCTCAACATAATTTATTATGTGCTGAGGATATGTACACATATAAACGACATCGGCAGTTTTGAGAGATTCTTTTGTACCGATTTCGTGAATAGCACCCTCCGACAACGCAAGTTCAGCGGTTGCCTGAGTTCGGTTTATTCCTATTACATGATGTTTTGTGTACTTCGTGAACGCTTTCGCAAGCGAACCTCCGATTATTCCAAGACCTACTATTACTATTCTCATATTTTCACTCCAAAGCAAATGAATAATACATCATGGCAATATAAACGAAAGCAGAAAATCCGCTCATAGCGGTCATACTGTATGATGATATTTTTGATATTATCGGAACAGGAGTTTTCTCTCTGCTCATCATGAATCCGAGTGCCGTTGCTCCCGAAAATATCAGCGGAACACAATATCTCATATTTTCGGTACAAACTTGCGGATAGTTTACGCAAAATATAAGGTAATTTCCGAAAACCACTGCAAAGGCAATCGACAATAATAATTTTAATTCAAGAGATATTCTGTCCTCTTTTATGAACAAAAAAACGATCGCCACAACCGAAAGAACGGCGGTTATCGCTCCGACAAAAAAAAGTGCCGTACAAAACGACTGTAAAGTTATACTGTTTTTGAAGAAAGTTTCTTCATCAAACATAGCGTTTTTCATTAAAGCGATTACGGGGTTGAACTCGTTGTAATTTGCCCCGTCCCACTCCCATTGAGTAAACGGCGAGGAAATTTGATACAATGAAAAATCAAAAAATCTTTTTAGTGGAGATTTGTCTATATACTGCCCTGAATTTTCGCTCAAAGCAGGAACATATCCCAGTGGAATATCATATTTTACAAAATTTCTGATACTCCAAAAAAGCCCTATCGGAATACAGATAATCCCGAAAGTCACAAATTGAAGAATCAGCTTTTTGAAATTTTTTGGATTTTTTATGAGTATCACCAAAAAGACCGCCGCCACCGCCGGGGCGATAAGTCCAACCGTAAGTTTGGTGAACATTCCCAAACCGATACTAAACGCAATAAAAATAATATCGAGAAATTTTTGATTTTTCGCCCATCTGACAGTAAAATAAATCGACATCATAACAAACAGAGATGACAGCATATCATTGTTAAGACTGCCCGAAAGAATTATCAAAGTCGGGTGAAAAACAACTGCCGAAAGCGAAATTCCGAGTGCTTTTTCTTTTAGTCCGAGCAGACGCATAGTCATTCCGGCGAACAAGCAGAACAACGTTGAGTACAATGCCGTAAGCACCTGAAGAACATCGGGAGCAAGTTGTTTGTAATCTCCGCCAAAAAATTTTATGATACTGAGTATCACAGCACATATAATATGATGTAGCGGCGGGTGATAATACTGCGAAAAATCATTCAAAACGATTTCGGGGAATTTATGATTCTCGACAAGATATAAAATATATCCGCCATGACCCTTGTTTATTTCTGAAAAGCCGTGAACATCGTGTTGACGCACACCGCCATTGGTATATGATATATATATCAGACGCAAAATAAATCCTGCACCTATCAATAACACCAACAAACTACGGTCATT
Source organism: uncultured Ruminococcus sp. (assembly GCA_902767285.1). Classification (GTDB taxonomy): domain Bacteria; phylum Bacillota; class Clostridia; order Oscillospirales; family Acutalibacteraceae; genus RUG592. The sequence continues at coordinate 2,298 of CACXHC010000261.1, read as the reverse complement.
AAGTCTGTTAGTTCTTTTAAGATAGACTGCGAATAAAAACGGAACGGCAAAAAGCACGGTAGTAAACGCCGACATTATAGCACTCAAAACAACCCCTCCGAAATTACAAGCTGTTGTATATTGATATTATTTTTAAGCAGATTTTTCGAGGCGATTCCTCTGCATCTATGACGTAATCGGCGGCACGATTATAAAGCGGAGTACGGCTTGAGAGCATCATTTTAACGGCTTTTTCTTTATCTTCTCGTTGTAACAGAGGGCGAGTGGTATCATTTTTTAATCTTGTCAAGACGGTTCGAGAAGATACGTTCAGCAAAAAAATCACACCATTTTTTTTGAGTGCTTTCATGTTGTCATCGCTCAAAAGCGTTCCGCCGCCTGTTGATATGACCATTCTTTGAAGATTAGAAAGTTCCTCACAAACTTCTTTTTCTTTTTGGCGAAAATAACTTTCCCCATATTTTTCAAACATTTTGGATATAGTCATACCTTCTTTTTGCTCTATGTAAATATCGGTATCGATGAAGCCGGTGCCGAGTTTTTCGGATAATTGTTTACCTATGGTACTTTTGCCACTGCCCATAAATCCGCAGAGTATGATATTTTTTTTCATAGTATGTCATCTCTTTTCAAGTTCTTTAAAGCAGTCGAGGGCAAGGCGGTCGATGTCGTCAGAATTAAATTCTGAGCCATTCCAAATAGTCTGAGCCGCCGCCGCCTGATAAACGAGCATCGTCATTCCTGTTATAGCTTTGGAACCACCCGAGCGAGCTTTTTTTACAAGAAGAGTTTCAGCAGGATTATACACAGCATCAAAAACCGCTTTTGCCTTGGAGATAACATCATCTCCAACAACACAGGCATTGACATTTGGGAACATTCCAACGGGGGTAGCATTTATGAGGAGGTCACTTTCACCGCAGAAATCGCTTGTAGAAAAGACCTCGGCAACACCCTCGCCAAAGCGAGCGTTTAAGGAATCGGCAAAAGATTTTGTATTTTCGAGAGCAGATTCGCACTCAAGAATATTAAGTTTGCAGTTCTGTTTTGCACAAGTATTCGCAAAAACTCGACCGACACCACCACAACCGACAATGGTAACAACGTTCCCCATAGAAATGCCGGCATTTCGTATTGCCTCGACAAAGCCTATACCATCAGTAGTATATCCTTTAGAGTGGCCGTCCGTAAAATGAACGGTATTTACAGAGCCGTAGAGTTCGGCAGTTTCGTCGAGTTCATCGACAAGACGCATAACGGATTGTTTGTGGGGAATGGTAGCATTAAAGCCATCGAGAGAGGACAAAACAGAATTAAATTTCTCACCGAGTTCATCGGGAGCAATATCAAATATTTTATACTCGCCGTCTATACCACAGAGTGACATCAAGCGAGCATGAATGAAGGGGGAAAGAGTGTGACCTATCGGGTGACCGATAACACCATAATATTTTTTACTCATAAAAAAAATCTCCAAAAACAAAAAATTATAAAATTATTTAGAAAGGAATCCGACAGGCATATTGTAGTCGGTAAAATTGACATTGGGATTATTGGGCTTGTATGTTATTTCGATTATATCGCCGGGATTGACGGTATTGGAGTCATAGACATAGCACTCACCGGAATACAGTTTACCGGTATAGGAAACAGTAAACTCGTAGTGTACTTTGTAGCGGAATTTTCGGATTTCAAGAGAAGATTCTTCTTGTTCTTTGGCGATTTGCTCAGGCGATTTAATAATGACTTCGGTTTCGGTACTTTTCTCAACAATAGATTCACCTGAAGAATCTTTTTTGTCATAGCGTTTTATGTAGTATGCAACTTTTTTCACAGATTTGACTGTACCCATCGCCGTTTTGTATGATTTATAACGTTCGCTCACGTTTTTAGGACGTTTGGTGTGTTTGTGTTCGACTATAAGCAAAACTATCGCCGCTATGTTTGATATAACGATTACCAACGAAAGAATCACAGTTAGTATACTTGCCCTCCGTGCCATTTCGTAGCTCGCCATGTCGAAGCTCTCTATCAGGGTGTCCATTTGTTCCGATGTATCCAATAAAAATAACATTCCGCCGCACTCCTTTTTTTCTATTATACACAATCTCTCTCTCAATGTCAACTTCTCCTCTCTATGGCTGGCCACCATTTTTCTCGGGGGCTATTCTCGGGGGCTATTCTCGGGGGCTGCCGCCCCCGAACCCCTGCCTTCTTTTTTTTGAAAAAAAAAGAAGCAAAAAAAACTTTTACTATATAAATTTTTCGCTTTTCAACTAACATTCTATATTTTGTAGT
>CACXHC010000260.1 GCA_902767285.1 uncultured Ruminococcus sp. | reverse complement strand
CATCGCCGTCATGATTCAAAAGGTCGGCTTCGTTGATCTTTTTTACTACCTCGGCAACAGTTGCAGACTGCTTCTGTTCTCCCGCACCGAGTCTTGTAGAATACAGATCAACATCTGCGAACAGGTTTGCAAAGATGGGATCGGACTGCTCAACATGATTGAACGCCTTTTTGAGCATCTCACGCTGAAAAGCGTTCCTGCCGGCAAGCTCCGCGAGCTTTGTATAAGTAAGCTCCGGCTCGATCGTATAGTGATAGCTTTCCTTGATGTCCTCCAGAAGCTCCTCGGCATCTTCGGTGCTGTAAACATCCTCATAAGCTGCCTGCGCTTGTGCCATGCTTTCGGGCTTTTCGTTAAAAAGCAGGTCATAAACGTGCGTCAGAAATGTATCCGACAGATACTTATAAAACACGATGCCAAGCAGATAGTTTTTATATTCGTTTGCGTCCATCTTGCCGCGCAGAATATCCGCGCCCGCCCAAAGAACGCTCAAAAGATCTTTACTGTTTTCGTTGACGGCCATTGCGATCTCCTCCGGTAATCATTTCGCTCACGCTCAAATACAGCGTAAACAATATATGGTTAATTATACCATATTTTTCTATAATTATCAAGAGTATATTGACGAATAATTAAAATATTCTTACTAAAGCTCCGGACTGCAACACTTTTTTAAGAGCAGTGATATCCTTTTGATAATCCATTTTATCCATTTATAACGAATAGCTTTTCCCCATCATATCTATAGCATTTCCCAGACAGCATTTCTCCAAAAACCGATGAATCAGCCGCCATCTGTGCGTTGGAGACCGCACATGAATTATTTTTATCATAAATCATAACAGCATTAACATTCAGAAAAACTACATTAAATTCTCCGCCCATAATTTTACGCAGCTTTTCCGCAACGCCGGGGTAAAACAACGCCGCCGCTCCGTTGGAAGATCTGAAAGCTGATAAGAAGATTTGACCTTTTGCTATCGAAATATCTTTTTTGGTGAAATTCCCTGTAAAAAAGTCGCACTCACTATGGGTGTATTTATTAAATACACAGGCAGGATTTAAACGCTGTGAATTGAGTAGTGCTGCTTGGATTATATCTTCTTCCTTGTCAACCATACCCCATCTTTCCAAGTCGGATTTCAGAATTTTTCTTGTGGAAAGAATTCCATCTGAAACGCTAACCTTTTGATATACCGCTAAAACAATGTCATCACATCTCTTGTAAATCGCTCCACCGAGAAAGCGCTTGTGTAGATCATAGTTCAAAGGGCGAATAATCAGTTTGTCTTTTATTTCATCATAAGATGCCGTAAGCGCACTATCATCGGCACTAAAAACCAAGCGGTGACAAGAAAAGGATTCAACACTATTTTCTGAGCCGAAACTCTTCAAATCGTAAAATATCTCTCTAAGCGATATGTATTCCGGCGCAGTGTCTCCGTTCCCACTTTTCTGTTTTATACTTAAAACATCCATTACAAGAGAATCGGTATCCAATCCGATTTTTTGGATAGAAAATGCTCGCAGACTGTTTTTTTCTTCTTCATCAAAAGGAACATATCCACTTCTGTAAAGCCTTATGTCATCATATGAAGCGGACATTTCCGTTTTCAGCAGATTATCAATATAATCAACAAAACCTTCGTAGTCCATAATCGTTCCCCTACTCATCATCTTCTTCGTACTCGGTCAATACAACCACATCTTTCATATCAAATGCCCCAACATGAACATAGCACTTCCCGCCGTCAACATAGCAGCTCTTACAAGAGCAGGTCACAAAATCGTATACTTTTTTTGATTCGACAACATCTCCGCATTTGCGGCATTGAATACGGTTGTGCTTAATGCGTTTGATCCTTCTGTTGCTGCACATTGTATATCACCCCCTTTACGCCGCTGTGCCGAAGCACTCGGGATGGTCTTCGGGCGTGATAAGGAACTGATAATTGTACTTTCTGTCGGAGCCGATTTCGCAGTGCAGGATCTTAAGCCAAGTCAGCTTATGAAGCGTTGCCGTTACGTGCGATGAACTGTATTCCAATTCCGCGACCACCATATCGGAGGAGAAAATTCCGTCTCCGAAAATCTTGTACATAGCTGCCAGATCGTTCTTTGTAGTTTCTTCTATGCTGTTCAGCGAAGGTGTCAAAGTTGTGTTGATCCTGTATGTACGTTCGTCTATACATTCTACCAGCCCGAGCTGTTTTGCAAATGTCATATCGCCACGGTAACTTTTCTTCTCACCCGCTGCGATATAATCCTCTTCCGTAACGACACCTTTATGCAGGCTTTTTTCAATCATCTCTGCAATGCGTATATCCTTTTTGCCGGAATGCCTCGAACTTCGCAGCTGCTCGATAGTTTGTATTATATCATACGAATATATCTGCTTATTCTTGTCGGCGCTGTCATATTCAACGCTGTCGCCAAGCAAGAATCTATACAGAACCCCTCCATTATCATTTTCATAATCTATGATATCAATCGTTTTCAGTCTTTTAAGATTATTAGCCACGCAGTGTGCAGTAATCCCTAAAAGATTAGCGAGCTCAACTGATTTAAATGTATATTTTCCGCTTTTAAGAAAAGCGATCAAAGTCTGCGCTATGCGCTGCATATTTTCACTTTTATCATTTTCAAAATGACTCAGCTTCTTGATAATTCCATCTAAATTACTTTCATTTTCACAAGTTCTATTTTCGTTTTCCTGCGCAAAGTTAAAAGTGTAATAACTCATACGGTTATAGTAACCGATCATCTTGATAATTCCATATTTTTCTATTGATCTTAGAATCTTATTAGCCTCTTTATTAAGTCCGATAACAAGTTCCGATATATCTCTTGATGAGAATTCATATCGCTCGGAATTCAGGAATCCGAGTAAAACGGTACATGTATCCCTTATCCTTCTGCCGGTGGTGTCCCTAATGATCCTATGCAGAGCACTCTGCATTTCTTCGATCTGTGTATCCTTCACAGCTTTATCACTTTGACCGGAACCTTCAATAGATTTAGAATGTGTCTGCGTGGATAACGGCACCCTTGCAAGCTCACGCTCCGTATCGAAATTATCCTCGTCCTGCTTTCTCTTTGTTTTCCTATACTCGTCAACACACATCGAAAGCACAGAAATATAATACTCCAAAAAGTACGTCAGGTCCCTGCCGTTATCGCTTCTGATTATCTTTGCGATGGAATCAAAGTATTTGAATCCGCTTTTTGCGATAACAGCCGACACACTGTCTTCACCGAAAAAAGTGTATCCCGCTCTTATCAGAATAATCTCGGAAAGCAGTCTGCCGAGCCGCTCGTTGCCTTCGGGAAACGGTCTGACAACCATTGTCCACGCCTGTGCTACCGCCGATTTTATCAAAGGATGAACGCTCAAATCTGCAAGAAAAGACGATATTTCCTTAACACATTGCCGATACCGAATGAT
>CACXHC010000259.1 GCA_902767285.1 uncultured Ruminococcus sp. | reverse complement strand
GACAGTGACTTGTCACTATCAAAAGCATACAGGGTGAAGCAGGAATTTTCTCAATATGGGTATATTTGTCCATATTTTGAGTAGCAGGATTTTAATAATGAAAGTATTTTGCAAATATATTTTTTGCGTTTGCATAGTTTTCGTTCTTATTATGTGTGCCGGCTGTGGTGTTACCGAATATTCCGTGAAAGATTTTGCCGATGTAACAGTGATTGGATATACCGAACATGGCAGTCTTTCAATAAAGGTAAATGACAGCACAGTCAACCGCATCTACGCCGATGGAAAAAAAGATAAAACCGCCGCTCTGCGTTTTGCCGGAAGTTTCCGCTTTTCGTATGACGGTCAAAATTCCGATGACTCGTATTTTAATAACGGCGATGTGGTTACTATCAACGTAACCTATGACGAAAACATGGCTAAAGATTTGGGAATCAGTTTTGTTGATTCTTCCTTTGAATATACTATCGAAGGACTCGAAGATAAAGTACAGATGAGTCCCTTTGACGGTCTTAGCGTGGAGTTTAACGGCGTAGACCCATACGGCACAATCCAGCTCGATAAATCAAACTGTATACAATATGTAATAGATAATGTGACTTTCTACTGCGATTCATATGACCTCTCAAACGGTGATACGGTAATCGTGAGAGCCGAGTACAATGCCGAAATCGCCGAGCGTAACGGCTATGTATTTACCGAAGATGCCAAAAAATTCAAAGTAGTTGGTCTTTCAAAATACGTTACAACTATGATGGGAGTAACATACAGCCCCATTTCCGCAAGAATGCGTTATATGGTCGAACAATACGTCGGCGGAACCGAAACTTCATATAAATCGCTAAAATGGTTCTTCGGCGAAGAAGATTCCGATTCCGATGAATACGTTGAGGAAGATGACAGCAATTCCGAAACATCTTCTAAAAACGATGATGACGAAAATAACGAAAATGACGAAAATAATGACGATTTTTCTGAAACTTCCGAAGATTCGGAAAATCCCGCCGATGATACAACCTCTTCAAATACTTCGTCAAAATCCAAAAAGAAAAAATCTGATGTTCAAAAAATAAAAGATGATTTCGTTCTTTCGAATTTCAATGCAAAATTTGAGTATACGCCCATTCAGTGTTATTATGCACTTAACCCGCTTCAGTACAGCGACAATATTTTTATTGCGTCATACAAAGTAAAAGGAGTTTTCGTTTGCACCGACACCGCCGGTTCCGGATACATCAAAAAAGGCGATACTGTCGTTGGCGAACTGTATGTAACAGCATCGCTCACGGGCGGAAGTGTCGATATAAAAAATAATCTCGTGTATGAAAACACCACTCTTGAAAATCCTCATGCTTATTCGATACGTTCGTATCCGAAATTTGAGGAAATGTCAGGCGATGTTTTCCAAAGTACGACTTACGTTGTTGAACAGCTGACTTATGTCGAAGATCAGGAAGCCTACGACAAATTTGCAAAAGATCAGAAGAATTTCGACAACCGTTCAAAGCGTGAGGACGCTCATATTACCGTTCCTTCTAAATCTTCGGATTCAGATAAAAATACATCTTCCAAGAAAAAGAGAACATCTTCGTTAGAGGATACCGAAACGGAAACCGACACCGATACAGATGTTTTCTACGATTACGATGACGAAGAAACCGAGATTATAACAGAGGATTCGGACGACGAACAGTACGATTACAACCCAAACGATGACTACAATTATGATGAAGAATCGTATGACGATGAAGAAGAATATTGATTGTAATATTTTTTATTTATAATTTGAATTTTTGTTTGAATTATAGATATATATGTGTTATAATATAGTTTGAACCGAATAAGCAATTTATTTTTTGTGATAGGATGTGTATTAACCATGATAAACGGTACTTGTTTAAAAAACGCTATCATTTCGGGAGCAAATAACATAAGCAGAAACAGATCATCAATAGACGATCTTAATATTTTCCCCGTACCTGATGGCGATACCGGCACAAATATGTCGATGACGATAAACGCAGCGGCTGAAGTGCTGAAAGAACTCGATGCTGAAGATATTTCTAAAGTATCATCAAAAGCGGCAAAAGCTATGCTCAGAGGAGCAAGAGGAAACTCCGGTGTAATTCTCTCGCTTATTTTCAGAGGATTTTCGAAAAGTCTTAAGGGCAAAGAATACGCAGACGGAAAAGACCTCACCGAAGCTCTCGGAAAGGGTGTCGAGGCTGCGTACAAAGCAGTTGCAAAGCCGGCAGAAGGCACGATCCTCACAGTAGCACGCATGGCATACGAAGCCGGAGCAGATTACGCTTCTATCGATTCCGACCCCGTAGCCGTTTGGGAAGCTGTTGTTGATGCGGCTCAAAATGCACTTGACCTTACACCCGAACTTTTGCCCGTACTTAAAAAAGCGAATGTAGTAGATGCCGGCGGTAAAGGCTTGCTCACTATTTTTGAAGGTATGCTCTCGGTTATCAGAGATGGCAAAGTAATCGAGTTTGACGGCGAGGCGAAAGAAGAAAGCAAGTCTGATGACTATTTCCGTTCGGCGGCGGCTCAGTTCGATGACGATATAACATATACTTATTGCACAGAGTTCATAGTTGGTCGTTCTGAAGAGATAAAGAAGGACGCACAAGACCTCAGAGAATTTCTCAACAGCATAGGCGATTGTGTGGTTGTTGTCGATGACGAAGAAATAATAAAAGTTCACGTTCACACCGAAACCCCGGGCAACGCACTTCAGGCAGGACTTGAGTATGGTCAGCTCCTCACGGTAAAAGTCGAGAACATGAAGGAACAGCACAGAAAAGCCGCTGAAGCTGATGCTAAAGCTAAAGAAAAAGAAGCCGAGCGAATCCAGAAGGAGCAGGAACTCGCAGTTCAAGAGCCAACCGAGGAAATCGGATTTGTAGCAGTTGCAGCAGGTGAAGGACTTATCGAGCTGTTTAAAGATTGCGGCTGCAATCACGTTGTAAGCGGCGGTCAGTCAATGAACCCGAGTACACAGGATATTTTGTCGGCAGTGCTTGCAACTCCGGCAAAGAAAGTTGTTGTTCTTCCGAACAATAAAAATATAATCATGGCAGCAGAACAGGCAATTCCGCTTGTTGAGGATAGAGAAGTCGTAGTTATTCCCACAAGAACGATTCCCCAAGGCATTTCGGCACTTCTCTCGTATGACGCAGACGATACTTCAGATCTCATTGTTGAGAAGATGAGAACATCGTTCCAAAACGTTCAAACCGGACTTGTAACTTTTGCCGCAAGAGATTCGGAATTTGGATACCATAAGATAAAAGAACATGATATTATCGGTCTTGAAAACGGAAAACTCGCCGTAAACGAGAAGGATATTGTAAAAGCTGCCGTAAAAGTAACAAAAGGACTTGTTTCGAAAGAATCATCTGCTATAACCATCATCAGCGGAGAAGGTGTCACCGAAGAACAAGCCGATAAACTCGTTGAAATAATCGAGTCAAAATACGGCAAAGATATTGATATAAATTATATAAATGGCGGTCAGCCCGTTTATTATTTCATTATCTCCGTTGAATAATTTTTCTCTTCTTTTTTTTTGAAAAAAAAAGAAGCAAAAAAAACTTTTGTTTGTGTAAACTTTCCTTTGCATTATGGTTGGTTTGTATTGCTGAATAATATGTTAAAAAAGGTTGATTACATTGGCTTCACTTTACGAGATACCAATAGAAAAACTTAACGGCATAGGTGGAAAACGTGTCCGGCTTTTTAATAAGCTGGGCATTGTTTCTATTGGTGACCTTATTCGTTATTATCCGAGGACTTATGAGAATTGGAGCGAGATAACCTGCATTTCTGATATTACTGTTGGCGAAACTTGTTGTATAAAGGCAACTCTCGATTTGCCCGTAGCATCAAAAATGCTTCCTTCGGGACTTATAATTTCTACTTCCACTATCTCAGACGAAACCGGAACTTTGAAATTGGTGTTTTTTAATAATAAATATATATCGTCTATGCTGAAAAAAGGCAAAGAGTATCTTTTTTACGGAAAAATAACCGAGTCAATGGGTTTTCCGCAAATGGTAAGTCCGATCTTTCAAAACGAAGATTCCGTTGTGCCTATACATCCCATATATGGACAAACTGCCGGTCTTACGTCAAGAACTATCGAATCCGCAGTAAAAAAAGCTCTGGAAATTCTTCCGGCTCAAATAACCGATACCATTCCCGAGGACATCCGCACCAAATATGACCTCATGGGAATGAGAGAGGCTATTGTCAAAATCCATTTTCCCGAAAACTCCGCAGAGATAGAGTCCGCAAAAAGAAGGCTTATATTTGAAGAACTGCTCGTGCTTATGCTGGGACTCTCTTCAATGAAAAAAGAAACAAACTCCACAGATATTACCATAACAAAAAATTATACAGATGAGTTTGTTTCAATGCTCCCGTTTAAATTGACGAATGCTCAACAAAAAGCTATCGATGTTTGTATAAGCGATATGATGACCGGCTCTCACGCTATGAACCGCCTTGTACAGGGCGATGTTGGTTCCGGAAAAACTATGGTTGCCGCCGCTGTTGCCTATACTTGCATAAAAAACGGATACCAAGCGGCGATGATGGCTCCCACGGAAATTCTCGCAAAACAGCATTACGAAAATTTTCAGAAATTGTTTGAGGGAACAGATGTGAAAGTTCGACTGCTCACAGGTTCTACTACTCAAAAGCAGAAAAGAGAAATCCTCGATTTTTTGGAAAGCGGCTATATAAATTTTGTTGTGGGAACTCATGCTCTTATTTCCGAAAATGTCGAATTTAAAAATTTGGGAATAGTTATAACCGATGAACAACACAGATTCGGAGTCCGTCAAAGGTCGAATTTGCAGGAGAAGGGAACAAATCCTCATTTGTTGGTAATGTCGGCAACACCGATTCCCCGAACGCTCGCTCTTATGATATACGGCGATCTCGATATTTCGGTTATAGATGAACTCCCGCCCGGCAGACAAAAAGTCGATACGTTTTTCATCGACAGCAGTATAAGAGAGAGGGCATATAATTTTCTTAAAAAGAATATTGACGAGGGCAGACAATGTTATATAGTTTGTCCTGCGGTGGAGCATACAGACGGTGGTCTGCGTGGCGTTGAAGAATACGCCGAGGACATAGCCAAAAATGATTTCAAAAATTATACAGTCGGTGTTCTGCATGGTCAAATGAAGGCAGCCGAAAAAGAAGCTGTCATGAATGATTTTATTGAAGGCAAAATTTCCGTACTTGTTTCAACTACGGTTATAGAAGTCGGCGTTGATGTTCCAAATTCCACAATAATGATGATCGAGAATGCGGAGAGATTCGGCTTATCTCAGCTTCATCAGCTTAGAGGGCGAGTGGGCAGAGGTAAATATAAATCATACTGCATACTCGTTTCCGATGCTAAGGGCGAGGACGCAATTTACAGAATGAAAGTTCTCTGCTCAACAAATAACGGATTCAAAATTGCCGATGAAGATTTGAAACTCCGAGGGCCGGGAGATTTCTTTGGTTCTCGACAGCACGGCTTACCCGAACTCAAAATCGCTGATTTTATGGAGGATATAGACATTCTGCGAGATGCTCAGGCGGTCTGCGGAAGTATAATTCCCGATTATATGAACCCCGAAAACTCCGATTACAAAGGACTGAGAGCAGAAGTAAGACAGCTTTTTACTAATGTTGGCAATCAGCTAATAAATTAAGATAGGAGGAAACAAAATGAAATTGAGAAGATTTGCTGCGGCATTTCTGACATTTATAATAACCGCTTGTTGTTTGATACTGCCGGCAAGTGCGGCAACGTTTACAAACAATGTTGATACAACTTCCAAATCTGTGTATATGGTAAATCTCGACACGGGGATAGTCGTATACGAAAAAAATTCCGCCGAGAAGGTGTATCCGGCATCGACAACAAAAATAATGACATTTATAGTTACCGCCGAAAATGTTCCCGACATAAAAAACACCAAAGTAATTATAGAACAAGACGTTCTAAACGAGCTTTTGGGAACAGGCAGTTCATTGTCGGGTTTGGATTATTTTGTAGGTCAGGCGGTGACGGTGTATGACTTGCTCAACTGCCTTATGATAAAATCGGGCAACGATGCCGCTATGGTTTTGGCGAATTATATCGGAAACGGTTCTATTCAAACATTTGTTGACATGATGAACAAAAAAGCTCAGGAGATAGGCTGTGCGAATACTCATTTTATGAATCCTCACGGACTGCACGACCCCGAGCATTATACTACTGCTCAAGATCTCGCTGTAATGATGCAGTACGCACAAACTCTCCCCGACTTTAACGATATATGCAGTACCGTATATACATATCTTTCAGTCGATGCCGAAAAAGAATATCCCCTTGTAACCACCAACTATCTCATAGATGCAGTTAACGGCGGCGATTATTATTACGAGTTCTGCAAAGGCGGAAAGACAGGGACAACCGACGAAGCCGGCTATTGTCTTTGTACAACGGCATCGAACGGCGGATATACATATATGTGTATATGTCTTGGCTCGCCGTGCGTTACCGCTGACGGAAAAGAAGTGGAAACCAACGGTGCTATGGTCGATTCAAAAAATCTGTACGAGTGGGCATTTGAAAATCTTGAATTAAAAACGGTCGTTGACGAAAAGAAACCGGTGTGTGATATTCCGATACAACTTGCATGGGATCAAGACACAGTTCAGCTTGTACCGCAGGGGAGTTTTTCGACAATTCTTCCGGCGAATATAGAAAGCTCCAGCATAGATATAGAAACGAACATTCCTGAATCGCTCACCGCACCGGTGATAGAAGGAAACGTCATCGGAACGGCGGTTGTCAGCTATGCCGGACAGGAATTATGCACGGTGAATCTCATAGCTGCCGAAACAGTTGAACGAAGCAAAATGCTGTATTTTCTGGAATCCGCAAAAAAGATAATGCAATCTCAATGGATGATACTTGCAGTAATAACAGTAGTCATCTTATTTATAATTTACATAATAATAACCCAAATTTATAACAGCAAAAAGAAAAAAAATAAACAAATGCGTGACAGAAAAAAACGCCGTTCAACAAACAATAAATAATTATCAAACCGCCGAGAAAATGTACTCGGCGGAAAATTTTTATAAAAAACAACTCAAAATAAACAAAAATATTTAATGCACCTCTTGATTTTTATAATAGTTTGTGGTATGATATGTACATGGAGGGTGATTGAGATATGCTCTCCTAATCATTATTCTCGCAAAGAAAGGGTGGGATAATATGAAGATTACCTACATCGCAAGAAAAGTCAATCTCAGAGATAATTTTAAGGAGCGTGTTGAAAAAAAGCTGAAAAAATATCAAAGAGTGTTCTCAGATGATGCGGAAGCAACCGTTAAAGTGACGTTGTATAAAAATCGTCAGACGGTCGAAGTAACGATAAACGACAATGGAATGATATATCGTGTTGAAGATACGCAATCGGAAATGAACGATGCTCTTGATAATATTGCAGATAAACTCGGTCGTCAGATACGCAAAAACAAAACACGTCTTTCGAAAAGACTTCGTGACAGTGCGTTTGAGGAGTTGCCCCAAGCAGATGACGAGTCCGATATAGATGAAGAACAAGAGGAAATCTCCTACGAAATATTAAGAACAAAACAAGTTTCGCTCAAACCCATGACTCCGGACGAAGCTATACTCAGAATGAACATGGTAAACCACAAATTCTTTATGTTTCTCAATGCCGACACCGACAAAATCTCAGTTGTTTATATAAGAGATAACG
>CACXHC010000258.1 GCA_902767285.1 uncultured Ruminococcus sp. | reverse complement strand
TTTTGGATATAGATAAATCATCGCATAAGGAAAGCCAATTTCTGATGTGTCCTCTGTACTCAAGTAATTTTATACTCATAATATACATAATCCTTTCTTTTATTTTTATCGACATAAAGTCACATAAATATTATACCCTAAAAATTTATTATTTGCAATACTTGTTTTAAAAGCGGGCAGTGTCTGCACTTGTTACAAGTTTTTCTTGGGGAAACCTTTTTTAAAAAAAGGTTTCCCCAAACCCCTTCCAAAAAATTAGTTGTATAAAAATATTTATTAACATAGAAACAAATCCGACTGCAAACAACGCAGTCGGATTTGTTTTAGTTTATGGAATATTCGTTTAAACACATAAAACTTATATAGTTAAAGTTTTTTTTGCTTCTTTTTTTTTCAAAAAAAAGAAGGCGGGGTTTTAGGGGCGGCAGCCCCTAAGAAGGCAGCCCCTAAGAAGGTAGCTCCTGATTTGATTAAGAGGCTTTACCAAGCATGATGAAAACGATGGTTGATGTCAAGCAAAACAACGAAGTGAACGATATAACCGAAATATTTACGGCTTTAACGGCTGATTTGTTTTTGCAGTTTTCAGAAAATTGATTAACGGATGCTCCAATGAACAACGCACCCAGCACGCAAGTAGGAACAATATATCTATAATCCATGGAGCAAGTGTGCGGAAAATCAAAACTGAATTTTACAAAATATACAAACATCAGTATTTGGAAGAATACCAAAAATATCTTTTCGATGGTATCTGCAAAACGATTTTTCTTTATCGCAAAATATATCGTTGCTGCGAGCGATACCGCTATCATTACCATATTTATGATAAGCAAGACTCTGCAAACAGGAGTTATGGACTCTACGGACGAACTGAATTTGTATTCGCCGAACATAGATGTCTTAATTATCGCTACAAAAGGATTATATTCAAAATAATCGGCATCAGTCGATACTCTATTCAAAAATACATTCTTGAATGGGTGATATTTGTAATCAAAAAGACGCTCCGAAACGGTGTGGAATCCAATATATTGGTCGGAATCTTCCGAAAGTTTCATTACATAAGTAAACGGCACCTTAAACTTTATTGCGTTGCGTATTGAGAACCACAATCCCAACGGAATACATACTACGCCAAAAATGCAATACTGCATGAAGTTTTCGTAAACTTTCTTTTTTTCGTTTATGAGCTTGAGGAAGAATACAACCGCTATCGGAATCGAAACAAGTGCTGATGATAATTTTGTAGACATTCCCAATCCAATCGACAAAGCTATAAACAAAATATTCTTTGTAGTTGGGTCTTCATACCATTTAAGCGTTGTGAAAACCGAAAGCAATATAAACAAAATAGAAAGAATATCGTTATTTACACTGCCGGAAAGAATTATAAATGTTGGGTGAAATGCAACTATCGAAAGAGCTATCAGTTTTCCTGTGCCGTTTATACGAAGTTTCGAAAGTATTCTTTCAACTACAAACATACAACTCGATGAATAAAATAACGGAAGAAACATCAAACTGCCGATTGCTCTCGTATATCCCATACCAAACGTTGTTAAAATACGCATCCACATTGCAGCAATAAGATGATGTAACGGCGGGTGATAAAACTGTGCTTTTGAAGTGGGGTCAAAATCCGGCAGGGTAAAACCATTATTATAAAAATGCTCTATGTAAGCTGAGTGTCCTTTAGTTCCGCCAAATTCAAACAAATCATGCTGACGTGTTCTCACGGTTTCAGAAAGAGGCGTATATATAACATAATTCAGCCTTACCACAAAACCGGCGGCGATAATCAGCAACACCGCATTTTGTACATTCAGTTTGTCCTCGTACAAAAGAACTCCCACAAAAAAGCCGAGCATAAGCAAACACATTATAGGAAATGTCATACCGCCCATATCTTTCGACTTATCAAAAACTACGGTGCTTATCAAACATAAAATACCCATAGCGGCATACGCTCTTTGCATGAGCTTTACTTCAGCTTCATTATTTTTGTTGTCAAGAGCATTTTTCGGTTTCGCTGACATATTTATACTTTTTGAAACCTTACTCATGCTTATTTGCCGTCCTTTGTTTCATGGTAAGATTTTTCGGTGTTGACATTCCATACAGCCGTTTTATCGGTAGACCCCGATTTTATCGCCTCAACTGCCTTGAATGCCGTAACCATAGAGTGATCCATATTATTATAACGATGCTGTCCGTTTCTGCCAATGCAGAAAAGATTCGTATATTTATCAAGCTGTGCGATGAGCGTATCCATCTGAGCATAAGTATCAAAATATGCCGGATAAGCTTTCTTTACACGCTCACGGTGAGAATCTATAACCTGATCTGTTGTAATAATTCCCATTGTTTGAAGTTCTTTAGCGGCAAAGTCGATGCACTCTGTATCAGTCATATTCCAGAAGCTGTCGCCTTCTTCGCAGAAATACTCAAGACCAATCCAAACATATTTCTCGGGGTCTGTGACAAGATACGGACTCCAGTTGTTGAAAATCTGTATTCTGCCGAGTTTTACGTTTGTATCCTGAACATAAATCCAACAGTCAGGGACAATATTTCCGAGAGTCTTAATGTCTGTTTCATTTTTAAGATTGAGCTTGTCTACAAGAAGTCCTACAGTAACGAAATCTCTGTAAGGCAATCCCTTAGCGATAGCAACTATATCATCAGAAGGCTTGTCGCCGGTCATGCCTGTAACAAGGTCTTTTACGGGCATTGTTGAAATGAAAATATCACCTTCAACAGTAACACTGCCTTTTTCGGTTTCGCAAACAACCTGAGTCACTTTGTTGTTATTGAGAACGATGTTTCTTACATCATGACCCATTTTTATTGTACCGCCCAATTTCTCAACTTCGGAAGCAACCGTCTCCCAAAGCTGACCGGGGCCGTATTTCGGATACCAAAATTCTTCAATAAGCGATGTTTCAACTTCTTTATTATCTTTTTTACCGCCAAACGCTTTTTTGAACATATCCTTGAGCAATGCTCTTATTGAAAGACCTTTTACACGCTGGGCACCCCAATCTGCCGAAATCTCGCTTGGGTGACGTCCCCACAATTTCTCTGTGTATCCCTCAAAAAACATACTATACAATTTTTTGCCGAAACGGTTTATATAGAAATTGCCTAAGCTGTCCTCGGGCTTTTTGAACATAGCCGCCTTGATATAGCTGAATCCGGCAACCATTGTTGTGGCAAATCCCATATTTTTTATGGTGTTCCACTTCATTGATATAGGATAGTCGAAGAAATGCTTGTTAAAATAAATTCTGGAAACTCTGCGGCGAATGAGCATTACTCTATCTTCTTTATTGGGGTCAGGGCCACCCTCCTCAAGAGATTTTTCTCTGCCGAGTTTTTCATCATCAAAGCTGTTAACGCCTTGTATGGGCATCATAGCTTTCCACCAATTCATAACGCTTTCATCTTTTGAGAAGAAGCGGTGACCGCCGATGTCCATTCTGTTTCCGTTATATCTGACTGTTTGAGATATTCCGCCTATTGAGTGAGTACCCTCAAGAATGATTACATCATAATCTTTCTTGCCACCGTTTTTCAATAACTCATAAGCGGCAGTAAGTCCCGCCGGGCCTGCACCGATAATAACTACTTTCTTCATGCTTTCATTCCTCCGGAATTTTATATATATAATTTTTATATTTTGATATGCGATATTTTAGTCTGTTTCAACCTTGCGATACAATATGAATTTTCTTGCACAGAAATTCCAAATATAAACAAGAACTGTTGCAACGAGTTTTCCTACAATATAATACTTGTCTGTTGGAATAATCGAGCTAAACGAGGAATTCTTAACAAAAAAACCTTCTCCGAAAATACCGTCCACAGCAAACGGAGCAATTATAAGCTCAGTCAGCCCCAATCCGATAATTCCTATTACCGCAAAAGCAATAAAGTCAAAAACGCGATTTTTAACTTTAGCTTTTGAAAATACCCAAAATGTAGAAACAACATAGTTGACCGTAAGTCCTGCGATAAATCCAAATACAGCCGCAATACTTTCGGAAGTTCCTATAAGTTCTCTGAAAAGAATCATTATTCCGAAATCGGCAACGGTCGCTATTCCACCTACAAAAAGACTTCTAAAAAATTGAATGAAAGTGTTGCTTGTTTCTTCAACAAACAAAGTATTAAACCATTTTTTTAACATAATTCTCTCCACTTATTATTTTATCAAATTACAAACAATATTATATTATCACAAACTAAACAATAAAACAATAACCTTGAGTTATTTTTTACGATTTTACCAAGATTGTACAACTTTTTAGAGTCTATGCACAAAAAAATATAAAAAATTTATGTAAAAAAGACGAACAGCGTCTTTAAAAAGACACTGTTCGTCAAAATTAAACTAAATTGCCTATGTAAACATTCGGGTCGGAAAATCCAACAGAATAACGAAGAATATAAAAAGCATCCTGAGCGGTTATAACGGAATCTTTATCGACATCTAATACTGGATTGTACTCTGTACCGTCCGAAAATATCGATAATCTCAAAGCATCAAAAGCATCAGCGGAATCGATTTCAGAGTCACCGTTTGAATCGCCTATTTTGCGAGTCAAAGGTTTATCGGGAGATTCATTTGTTTCTTTTGAGTCGGTATCTGTATTTGTGGTAACATCGGTTGAAGAATCCGTTTCGGTGGTTTCAGAATCTGTTTCGGTTGTTGCGGAGTCTGTTTCGGTTGTTGCGGAATCCGTTTCTGTTGTTGCGGAATCGGTTTCTGTTGTTGTGGAGTCTGTTTCGGTTGTTGCAGAATCCGTTTCTGTTGTTGCGGAATCAGTTTC
>CACXHC010000257.1 GCA_902767285.1 uncultured Ruminococcus sp. | reverse complement strand
TGACAAAACTACCATCGAAAACTAAATGACCGGCTAAAACCGGTCTTTTTGTGTTGCGATGGGGCTGTTAGAGTGTGAATAGTAACAGGGTTCCCCAAAAAATCCCACTAAAAAAGGAAAACAGGTTGCAAATGTAAAAAGAATGGTATATAATGGTTGTGGACAAAAAATATTAGACAAAAGGTGAAATGCTGTGAAAATACGAGAGATTTCTTCCGATGAGATAACACTTGCTGTACGAAAATTATTCATGGACTGTAATTACTATATTGGTGACGATATTATGCAGGCTCTCAAAAAAGCAAGAGATTTTGAGGAATCTCAGCTTGCTAAAGATGTTCTCACGCAGATAATCGATAACGATGAACTTGCGAAAAAAGAACAAATCCCCATGTGTCAGGATACCGGCATGGCGGTTCTGTTTGTCGAATACGGCGACAGAG
The DNA here is from genome assembly GCA_902767285.1 of uncultured Ruminococcus sp. Taxonomy (GTDB): domain Bacteria; phylum Bacillota; class Clostridia; order Oscillospirales; family Acutalibacteraceae; genus RUG592. The sequence goes on along the minus strand of CACXHC010000257.1, from coordinate 7,640 downwards.
TCGTTGTCGATGGCGACGGATTCGAGGCGGCTGTTCAAGAAGGCGTTCGCCGTGCATATACCGATGGATATTTGAGAAAATCCGTTGTTCGTGACCCCGTATTTGATAGAGTTAACACAAAAGACAACACCCCCGCTGTTATTCATACTAAAATCGTTCACGGAGATACTATACATATAATTGCCGGTGGAAAAGGTTTCGGCAGTGAGAATATGTCCTCAATAAAAATGCTTTCTCCGTCAGCCGGGGTCGAAGGTGTTAAAGCTTTTGTTCTTGATGCAGTTACTTACGCCGGCCCTAATCCCTGTCCTCCCATTGTTGTTGGAGTCGGTATCGGCGGTACGTTCGAGAGAGCTGCTCAACTCGCTAAAAAAGCGACTTTTCGTTCAATAAATGTTCGTCACCCCGATAGCCGATACGCTAAACTCGAAAAAGATTTGCTCGATGATATAAATAAAATGAATATCGGGCCTGCCGGTTTGGGCGGAAAAACAACTGCTCTCGCCGTGAATATCGAAACAACGTCAACTCACATAGCCGGAATGCCCGTTGCGGTAAATATCTGCTGTCATGCTTGCCGACATGGTGAAGTCATCATATAAAGGATCTGGTTTTTATGAAAAAAATAAGTTTTCCTATAAATCTAAAACAACTCGAAAATCTTAAATGCGGAGAGCGTGTTCTTGCTTCGGGTACTCTCTATACGGCTCGTGATGCCGCCCACAAAAGATTGTACGAGCTTTTGCAGAATGGTAAAGATTTGCCGATCAATATAAACGGTCAGACTATCTATTATGTCGGAGCAGCTCCGGCAAAACCGGGTCATGTTATAGGCCCGTGCGGCCCGACTTCTTCATATCGTATGGATAAATATACTCCGGCTCTGCTCGACTGCGGTCTAAAAGTCATGATCGGAAAAGGTATGAGAAATTTTGAGGTAATTCAATCTATGATCGAAAACAGGGCTGTTTATTTGATTGCTGTCGGCGGGGCGGCGGCCCTTATCGCCGAAAGTATAAAAAAAGTGGAACTTGTTTGTTATGATGACCTCGGCACTGAGGCTATATATAAATATCAGGTCGAAAATATGCCGTTGATAGTCGCTATTGACTGCTATGGAAATAATATCTATGAACGTTGATGAACATTTGGAACCCCTCGGCAACGGAATTTCCGTTATAGTTTCAGCCAAAAATCATTTCTCAACAGATACCGTTTTGCTCGCTGATTTCGCCGCTCCAAAAAAATATGAGAACGTTGTCGAATTCGGTGCGGGCTGCGGTGCCATAAGCTTGATTTGGTGCAGAAATCAACCGCCGAAATCGATTGTCGCTGTCGAAATACAAAAAAGTGCTTCCAATATGATGTTGCGAAGTGTTGAGTTGAATAACTTGCAGGATAAAATTTCCGTTTTAAATGCGGATTTGCGTTATCTCAAAAATATTATAACGGCTGGTTCGGTCGATATGGTCGCTATGAATCCCCCTTATAAAATAGGCGGAGGGGGAGTCGTTAACGATAGTTTAGAAAAACGTATCGCAAGGCATGAAATCAATTGCACCATAGATGATATTACCCGCTCGGCGGCGGAAATTCTCAGATTTGGCGGGAGATTTTGTCTTTGTCAGCGACCCGAACGCTTGGCAGATGTTTTTCTTTCAATGAGAAATGCGGGCATTGAGCCAAAGAAATTTCGACTCGTTCAGCAGAGAAAAGATAAACCGCCCAAATTATTTCTTGTCGAGGGCAGACGTGGAGGAAATCCCGGTGGTTTGGTAACCTTGCCGACTCTTTTTATTGAAGATGAAAACGGGAATTTCTCCCCTGAAATGATAGATATTTACGGTGATTACAAGGAGGGGTATATCTGAGCGGAATTTTGTATGTGGTCGGTACGCCTATCGGAAATCTCGGCGATTTTTCGCCCCGTGCGGTTCAAACGCTCCAAAATGTCGATTTTATTGCGGCTGAAGATACTCGTGTCGCTTTGAAATTGATGAATCACTTCGGCATAAAAAAACCGCTTATAAGCTATTACGAGCATAATAAAATAGAACGCGGCGAGGTTATTTGTCAAAGAATAGAATCCGGCGAGAATTGTGCCATCGTTACAGATGCCGGTATGCCGTGTATATCCGACCCCGGCGAACTTCTTGTTGCTCAGTGTGCCGAACGCAATATTCAAGTTGTTGCTGTTCCCGGTGCTACCGCTATGGCATCGGCGTTGGCTGTATCGGGACTCCCTACCGGCAGATTTACTTTCGAAGGATTTCTGAGCGTTACCAAAAAAAGCCGATTCGAACATCTCGATAGTCTTAAAAATGAGTGCCGAACTATGGTCTTTTACGAAGCTCCTCATAAATTGGGCAGTACGCTCAAGGATATGTATGAGTATTTCGGCGATAGAAGAATTTCGATAGTCCGTGAACTTACTAAAATTCATGAGGAAGTAATACGAACAACTCTTTCGGATGCTTGTCAAAAATACGGTGAAGGCGGTCTTAAGGGCGAAATTGTTCTTGTTGTCGAAGGTGCAGTCAAAAAAAGCCTTTGCGATGAATACACGCTCGAACAGGCTGTCAAAATAGCGTCTGAATATGTGAAAAGCGGAATGTCTGTTTCCGAATCCTCAAAAAAAGCCGCTAAAGAAACCGGTTTTAAGAAAAATGAAATATATAAAGAATTAACAGAAAAAAATTTGCATTAATGTGTTACCTTTTTTGAAAATTGGGTACTAATATATTGTGTGAGCAAAAATCTGGCAAGGAGAGGTACTAATGAATTTTAAGATTTTGGGAACAGGCAGTTACGTTCCCGACCACGTTGTTACAAATGATGATTTGGCTAAATTTGTTGAAACTTCCGATGAGTGGATAGCTCAAAGAGTAGGCATAAAAGAACGCCGTGTCAGCATTAGCGACACAACTGCGGATATGGGTATAAAATCAGCAAAAAAAGCTCTTGAATCTGCAAATGTTGTCGGTGCGGATATTGACCTTATAGTTGGAGCGACTATTTCGGCTGATTCGGTTTGTCCGAACCTTGCCTGCATGGTTGAAAGAGAAATCGGTGCCGACTGTATGGCTTTTGATGTAAGTGCGGCGTGTTCGGGATTTATTTTCGCACTCGAAACCGCTATGGGCTTTATCGAAAGAGGAATCGCAAAAAAAGTTCTTGTTGTGTGTGCCGAGCGTATGAGCAAACTCCTCGACTGGAACGACAGAGGAACTTGCGTTATTTTTGGCGATGGTTCTGCATCGGTTGTTCTTGAGGCATCCGAAGAGGGATTCTATGATTCCGTTATTCACACAAAGGGCGGTGATGATGTCATCGACATCCCCACCCGTGACGGCATATCGCCTTTCTACAAAGTTGAACCGAAAAATCCTTTCCTTTTCATGAACGGACAGGCAACTTTCAAATTCGCTGTAAAATCCATATCGCATGATGTTAAGGAACTTTTGGATAAAACAGGTCTTACCGCCGATGATATTGATATCGTCATTCCTCATCAGGCAAATAAGAGAATTATTGATTCGGCACAGCCCAAAACAAAAATTGCCCGTGAGAAATGGTACATCAATATCGAAAGATTCGGCAACGTTTCGGGGGCAAGTATTCCGATCGCTCTTGACGAGATGAATCGCAATGGTCTCATCAAAAAAGGCGATAAAATTTTGCTTACCGCTTTTGGCGGAGGTCTTTCAAGCGGTGCCGTTGTTTTTGAATGGTAATCGCTAAAATAAATTTTTTGTAAATTAGCATTATCGTGCTTGCAAAATTCCACGATAACTGTTAATATATATTTTGAAGTATTTTTTAAAGGAGTTTTTATTATGACATTCGAGAAAATTGCTGAAATTATTTCTGAAAACATTGGTTGTGACGTTTCTGAGATTACAGAGAAAACCACTTTTGAAGATCTCAACATCGATTCTCTTGATATTGCTGAAGTTGCTATGGCAATCGAGGAAGAGTTCGGTCTTGAGAATTTTGAAGCTTCTCCCTCAATGAAAACAGTCGGTGACCTTGTTGAAGCCGTAGAAAACGCTATGTCCTAATTTTTTCACCTGATTAGCGTAAGTCAATTTTGTTCGACAGAATTTCGGGGAAGAGCCTTTCGTTTATGAGAGGGGTATTCCCCGAACCCCTTTCCTAAAGAACTTGTTTTGAGTGAGTAACAAAGGGAGTGAGAATATGATAAAATCACCGATTTGTGATATAGTCGGAATACAATATCCAATATTTCAAGGCGGTATGGCTTGGATTGCTGACGGAAAACTCGCCGCAGCGGTATCCGAGGGCGGAGGTTTAGGCATAATCTCAGCTATGAACGCCGGAAGCGATTATTTAAGAGAGCAGATTTCCATAGCAAAATCGCTCACAAAAAAGCCGTTTGGAGTTAATATCATGCTCCAAAGCCCTCATGCTGAGGAAGTCGCAAAAGTTGTCGCCGAAGAAAAAGTTTCGGTAGTTACAACAGGTGCGGGAAGTCCCGCAAAATTTATGGAAATGTGGCTCAATGCCGGAATAACCGTTATTCCGGTAATTGCATCTGTTTCAATGGCTAAAAAAATGGAGAAGTGCGGGGCATCGGCGGTTGTTGCCGAGGGTCAGGAGTCAGGCGGTCACATTGGCGAGCTTACTACGATGGCACTTGTCCCGCAGGTTGTCGATAACGTGAATATCCCCGTTATTGCTGCCGGCGGTATCGCAGACGGCAGAGGTGTTGCGGCATCGTTTATGCTTGGTGCGTGCGGTGTTCAAATGGGTACTCGTTTTCTTGTTGCAAAAGAGTGCGGAGTTCATCAAAATTATAAAGATGCCGTTCTCAAGGCAACCGATATTTCGACAACAACAACCGGCAGACGTTTCGGCGGAAACACTTGTCGCAGTATAAAAAATAATTTTACCCGTAATTTCTTGAAAGAGGAGTACAAGCCCGAGGCTACTGCCGAAAGCGTTGCAAATCTCGGTATTGGTGCTTTGAGATTAGCCGCTGTCGAGGGTGATGCCAAAAACGGATGCTTGCTTGCCGGTCAGATTTCGGGAATGGTTACCAAAGAACAGCCTGCCGCCGAGATTATCAAAGAAGTTATGGAAGAAGCCGAAAAAATTCTCGGAGGTGCCGGACAGTGGGTAAAATAGCATTTGTATTTTCGGGTCAGGGTTCTCAGTATACGGGCATGGGTAAGGAGATTTGCGAAAATTCGCAAGCGGCAAAGAAAATTTTCGATATAGCCGACAGTGTTCGCCCGGGAACATCTGCTCAGTGTTTTGAGGGCGATAAAGAAACTCTCTCCCGTACCTGCAATACTCAACCTTGCGTTATGGCTGTCGATATTGCCGCAGCCGAAGCCGTAAAAGAAAAAGGAATCATGCCGGACTATGTGGCGGGATTTTCGCTCGGCGAAATCGCTGCTTTGGGATTTTCGGGTATGCTTTCGTATGAGGACGCATTCAAGCTCGTTTCGGCAAGAGCCGAGCTTATGGACAAAGCGTCCGAAGAGAAAAAGGGAACAATGGTTGCTGTTGTAAAACTTCCTCCCGAAAAAGTGGAGGAGATAGCACAGAGATTTGATGATACATATCCGGTAAACTACAACGGCCCTGCTCAAACGGTAGTGGCGACCACTCCCGAAAACGCAGATAAAATTGTCGAAGCCGCAAAAGCCGAAAAGGGCAGAGGAATCAAGCTCGCTGTAAGCGGAGCATTTCATTCGCCGTTTATGCACTCGGCGGCGGCAGGTCTTGCCGAATATGTAAAGAATGTTGATTTCGCAGACCCCGAAATACCGATTTTCAGCAATTACACGGCTCAGCCTTACAGCGGAGATTATAAGGAACTTTTGGTAAAACAAACCGAAAATCCCGTTAAGTGGCAGACGATAGTTGAAAATCTTGCAGAGTGCGGAGTTGATACATTTATAGAGGTAGGCCCCGGAAAAACTCTCTCGGGACTTATAAAGAAAATATGTCCGACTGCGTCGGTTTATAATGTTGAAGATAAATCGACACTTGATTCGATAAATTTATAAGGAGAATATAAAGTGAGTTTTAAAGATAAAACAGCTCTTGTTACAGGTGCATCAAGAGGAATAGGCTTTGCTGTTGCAAAAAAATTAGCGTCATTGGGTGCAAATATTGCGATTGTGGATTACTGCTCTGAAGAAGCCGGTGTGGTATCTGCCGCAGCTATTGCCGAAGAATTTGGCGTAAAAACGGCATTTTTCCGCTGTGATGTATCCGATTTCAATGCGTCGAAAGAAACCGTTGATAAAATTATAGACGAGTTTGGCGGAATATATATTCTTGTCAACAATGCGGGAATAGTTAAGGACAAACTCGTTTTAAAAATGGCTGAATCAGATTTTGACGATGTTATAAACGTTAATCTCAAAGGCGTTTTTAATATGATAAAACACACATATCCTCATTTTGCCAAAAAGAGAGCCGGCAGAATAGTTAATGTTTCGTCAATAGTCGGACTTACCGGAAATGCCGGACAAGTTAATTATTCGGCATCAAAAGCGGGGGTTATAGGTATCACCAAATCGACGGCGAAAGAGCTTGCCTCAAGAGGTGTGACCGTTAATGCGGTAGCTCCCGGATATATTGTCACCGATATGACAAAATCGCTCGGCGACAGTGCAAAAGAACAGTTCGAAAAAGCGATCCCCATGAAAAAAGGCGGAACACCCGAAGATGTTGCAAATGTTATCTCGTTCCTTTGCTCAGACGATGCGTCATATGTTACAGGCGAGGTAATCAGAGTAGACGGCGGACTCGCTATGTAGTATCGCCAAATTTATAGGGGAGGAATTTTTATTTTGAAAAGAGTTGTAGTGACAGGTATCGGCACGCTTACTCCCATTGGAAACAGTGCTTCCGAATATCTGGAAAATGTAAAAAAAGGTGTAAACGGAATAGACCTTATTACTCGTTTTGATATATCTGACAGCAAATTTAAATTTGCCGGAGAAATTAAAAATGTAGATCTTGAGTCTGTTATAGACAAAAGCGAGATCCGCAAAATGGATATGTTCTCACAGTATGCGATATACTCCGCAACTGAGGCGGTCAACGACAGCCAAATTATGGGTAAAGTTGACCCTTACAGATTTGGAGTTTGTTTTGGTTCGGGTATCGGTGGTTTTGAAACGTTCGCAAGCGAACACGAGAAACTGCTCGAAAAAGGAGCGAGAAGAGTTTCGCCTTTATTTATTCCCAAAATGATATATAACATCGCAGCAGGCAGAATTTCGATTTGTTTCAACGCAAAAGGAACAAACATGGCAGTTTCGACAGCGTGTGCGACAGGTGCGACCGCAGTCGGCGAGGGTTACAGAGCAATAAAGCACGGTTACGCCGATGCGATGATTTGCGGAGGCAGTGAGGCGGCTATTCATCCGCTTTCGGTTGCCGGATTTGGTCAGTGTAAGGCACTTTCGGCAGGCGAAACAAAAGACACCGTATCTCTTCCATTTGACAAAAGACGTCAGGGATTTGTTATGGGCGAAGGTGCGGGCGTTCTTGTTCTTGAGGAGTACGAACACGCAGTCAACAGAGGTGCGAAAATTTATGCGGAGGTAGTCGGCTACGGTTCGACAAATGACGCTTATCATATAACATCTCCCGAC
>CACXHC010000256.1 GCA_902767285.1 uncultured Ruminococcus sp. | reverse complement strand
TCTCTGTTATGCCTGATCTTGTAATTTGGAAAATCTACCCATAACTCCTCGTATTCGTCCATAACACTTTCATCAAAATAATCTGGTATGCCCGAAGTATGATTCAAAAGCTGTTCTACTGTAACGGAAGAATCAATATTATGTAAATCAATATCGAAAATATCGCCTAATGTATCATTGAAATGAAGTTTTCCTTGCTCTATCAATTGAAGAATACCAACTGCAACAAAAACTTTTCCGGCAGATGCACTTGCAAATTTTGTTTCGGCTGAATTTGGAATCTCATTTGGCAAATCCGAAAATCCGCTTGAGCTTTCGTATAAAATTTCGTTATTTTGAATAATACATACATTTCCTCTGAAATTGTCGTCCAACTTGAAAATTTCGGAAATTCTGTCATCGGAAAGATATTCTATTGCTTTTTTGTATTTTTCAAAAAGTTGTTGAATATGCGGAGTTATATGAGATAATCTGGTACAGTCACTGTTGTGCTTTAAATCTGCCAGCTTGACTTTTTTGGCGATCGGATTTGTTTTTATTCTCGAAACATATTCCATGTACGGCACAGATTTATCGTGCGTAAGAACACTTACGGCATTTGTAACTTCTTCGGGGAATCCGTAATTTTTCAAATCTTCTATAGTGATTTCGGTATCTTCTACAACGTCATGTAAAAGAGCAACACAAACTGATATTTCATCGTCCATTTGTGCTGCAACTTGGTAAGGGTGATACACATACGGCATACCCGTTTTATCTGTTTGGTTTTTGTGTGCATCAAACGAAATTTTGAGTGCTTTTTTTGTAAGTTCGGTGTAAATCAAAACAAAACTTCCTTTCGCTCAAGTAAAATAGAACTTTGCAATAAAGCAAAAAAAAACCCGCATAACCGCAGGTGTTCAAAGATAACCTGCCTACTAAATGACAGGTGGGTGCCTCCTCATTGTTTCACGCTCCCTTCGTCCGCTTTATAAAAGCGGGAGGTCTGCAATCCGCACTGAGAGTCCGGCTCCCTGATGAAAATTGTAGGGTTATGAAGAACACATTCACGTATTACGCAGGAATTATTTTTATTGAATATTCAGTTGTCAATCAGATGTGATTTTACTCGTCCTCGTCCTCATCGTCATCAAACAACGAATCAAAACGCTCGGTGAAAATTTCATCAAGCTCATCGAGCAAATCATCATCATCTACTTCTTCGAGCAGTTCTTCACCATCTTCCTCAACCACACCGAAGATATAATATTGACCGTCACTTTCGACCTGCTCCTCAGGACTATCAAACACGGGCAGCAACGCATAATAATTTTTATCCTCATGTTCTATAACATCGAGAATCTCAAAAGTATGCTGCTCGCCGTCCTCATCAACAAGGACGACCAAGTCGGTGTCAAATTCATTGTCCATCTCGGAACACCTCCAGACCACATTTCACTAAATATATTTTACACTTTTCAGCCTTATAAGTCAATAGTTTTTATAAAAAATTTCGTATTTTTTTAATTCTGATGCTATTTACTGCGATATTTTTTTGGCAAAAGAACATCATCTTGATCAATAATTTTTACGATTTTGCCATTGGCTACAATATAATGTTCCAGAAAGACCACTCCAAAAGTTTTCAATTTGTTATATATTTGTTTAGTAGATTTTAAATCATCTTCCGAAGGTTTCAAACAACCGCTCGGGTGGTTATGTGCCAAAACGACATATTGTGCCTGACTGGAAACAGCCTCCGTATAAATTGCTTTGTCTGATACGATTATTATTGATTTTGAACCCAACAACAGCCACGATTTTTTTATCAGCTTGAGTTCTTTATCCAACATAACATACAACAGTTTTTCTTCTTGTACATCTTTAAAAGAATCAATAATATATTGTTCAAACGCAGATTTTTCAAGATAATTAATATTTTTGCTGTCCAACCTATCCACAATATAACTTGAAAGCAAAAAGAAAAACTCTTTTGTCATGGGATCTTTCGGCATATTATTTTCCACTAATTCCATTAAAGATTCCTCTCGTATTGTTGCGAGATCAGGATTTTTTATTTTTTCAACAATTGCCGTATTTCTTGAAATACGTTTTTTACTTGATTTTTTTACAGCATTCGAATCTTTTTTATCCATAAAAGCACACCTCCAAATAGAATTTTCATTGATAATTATTATATCATCAAAAAACAGTTTTGTACATATTTTTTTATAATTTTAAAAAAAACTTCCATTTTTTAAAAATCTATGTTATAATGAATTGATTTTAGTTAAAAGGAGTATGTTTTGAAATGCCCATAAATATTCCCGAAAATTTACCTGCGGTTAAAATTCTTGAAAATGAGAACGTTTTTGTCATGACCGACAAACGTGCCAAAACACAGGATATACGACCGCTGAAAATAATTATTCTAAATCTTATGCCGACAAAGATAACTACCGAAACTCAGCTTTTACGACTTTTGGGAAACAGTCCTCTTCAGGTTGATATAGAATTTCTTCAAATGGCATCTCATGTATCTAAAAATACTCCGCAAGATCATCTTTCAACATTCTACAAATATTTTGACGAGATATGCAACAACCGTTATGACGGTATGATAATAACCGGGGCTCCCGTGGAACTGCTCAATTTTGAAGATGTCGATTACTGGGAAGAACTTTGCAAAATCATGCGTTGGAGCAAGCAGCATGTATATTCGACAATGCACATTTGCTGGGGGGCCCAGGCAGGTCTTTATTATCATTATAAAATCCCCAAATATATATATAATGAAAAATTGTCCGGAGTTTTTTCTCACAAAGTTTTGAACGACTATCACCCACTTATGAGAGGGCTTGACGATACATTCTATCTTCCCCACTCTCGAAACACAGGCGTCAGAACCATCGATGTTCAAAAGCACGAAAATCTTGAAATACTTTCGCTTTCCGATGAAGCCGGTGTTTCGATAATCGCCAACAAAAACGGCAGACAAATTTTTATTCTCGGTCACCCCGAGTACGACCGTGACACCTTATCAAAAGAATTTTTCAGAGATTTGGATAAAGGAATAGAACCGAATATCCCAAGCAACTATTTTCCCGAAAACAATACCGACAAAACACCCATAATGCGTTGGAAAGCCCATGCAAATCTACTTTTTATAAATTGGCTTAATTACTACGTTTATCAAAATACCCCATACGATATTTTACAGATAAAAGAGTAATTTTTATGTCAAAATAAAAATTCCGTTCATATAATGTATAGAAATAGTTTATTTATTTTGCATTGTATGAAAGGAAGAAATTTTTTATGGCTCAATTCACAAATCAGGCACAGTTGACTTACAATAATATTGTAAAAATGTCAAATCTTGCCGTTGGCGAAATTCAAGATGTACTATCGATAAACAAAACCGCCGTTGGCAACGATTACACAGCAAATGATACAATAACGTATTCGGTAAATATTATAAACTCCGGCTCTACCGACCTTACAGGACTAACATTAAACGATAATCTCGGTGCTTACAAATTCGGAGAAGTTTCGTTAACACCCCTTTTGTATGTTCCAAATTCTCTTAAATATTTTAAGAATAATATTTTGCAGTCGCCTCCTGTGGTGAACTATGACGAAAAATCACTGACCGTCACCAATTTTACTGTTCCGGCAAACGGTTCGGCAACTTTTTTGTATGAAACTTCGACCAACGAATTTTCCCCGCTTGACAAAGGTTCATCTATAACGAATACGGCAGAGCTTACCGGAAATTTCACGTCTATCTCGGCATTTGAAACAGTTGATGTAAGCGATGAACCCGAACTCTCAATATCGAAATCAATATCCCCTGTTCCGGTTATGGAAAACGGCGTTGTAACATATACCTTCGTTATTCAGAATACCGGAAACACCGCCGTTGAAAGCGGTGCTGTAATTACCGATATTTTTGATCCCATACTCTCAAATCTATCGGTTTATTTTAACGATACTCAATGGGTTTTGGGAAGTGATTTCACATACAACACCTCAACGGGACTTTTCACAACAACTCAAAATCGTGTGACCGTTGAGGCGGCATCTTACTCACAAGACCCAACCACGGGAATTATAACTGTTACTCCCGGAATTTCAACTCTTACCGTCAGCGGAACTATCTAATCTAAAAAAAGGGGCTGTGAAAAAAACAACAGTCCCAAGAAATCTCCAATTTGTTGGTTATTTTCTCTTCTTTTTTTTGAAAAAAAAAGAAGCAAAAAAAACTTTTACTATATAAATTTTA
>CACXHC010000255.1 GCA_902767285.1 uncultured Ruminococcus sp. | reverse complement strand
GGGGCGGCAGCCCCTGAACAATGTTAGTCGGAGCTGGTGTTCATGTCCATAGCGGATGTAGAAGTAGCACCGTAGGCGATGGCACGACCAAGCGTATTGTAAACCTTGATAGTCGGAGCAAGCCAGATTTCACCCGTACCACGGTACACGTTAACAAGACCTTCGCCGCTCATGGCAGAGCCAACGAGCGTTTTTGCACTGCGTTCAACGGTAAATTCGAGAGAAGATGAACGGAGTATCGCAAATTTGCCGTCAACTTTGAGTGTATCGTTGTTCAACTGCATAACATTGATTTCTTGCATAGGAACTACGCTTTCAAGAACAACGATTCCGGGGCCGATAAGCTGCTGTTGGAAGAATGTTTTTCCGCCGGCTATGGCTGCGGAGAGATTTTTTTGTGGGATAACCTGAATCTGTACCGAGCCTTGAGCACAATAAAACATACCGTCATCAATAACTATCGACTCATTTTCTGCAAGCTGAAGAACTATAAAATGTCTGAACGATGGCTCTAATACGAGAAGTCCTGTTCCGGAATACTGAGGCTGTGACATCTGCTCGCCTGTAACACTTGCTTTGAACATTTTTCCGATAGCATTAGAAAGCGTAACACCGCTCACCATCTCTAAATTGCCTTGAAAATAGCTCATAGCTCCTCTTTCAACAGTAACAGATTCTTCATTGAGATAAAGTGCTATTTGACGCACCCTAATATTCTGCTGTTCCATGAAAAATACTCTTTGTGCGGTAGATGTGTCCGAAATTCCCAAAAGTTTTTGATATTCGAGAATCTCCACACGCAAACCCTTATTTTCAAAGCTCTGCACTACCTGTACATTTTCTCTTGTTCCAATTGCTGATAACATAGTTTTTTACCTCCGTAAAAAATTTTTTATTTTATGCCGAATACATCTGCGAGCATTTTTGTTTTTTCAGCCCACACAATATGAGTTTTGTATTCGTTCATTCTTTCATTATTCTGACTGCCGGCTACCATAGATATACTGCCTTTGCTCCAGTGTAAAATCGAGTTTGCGTCCTCAATGTCCTTCTTCTTGACTCTGTATGCCTTATTCACAACATCGATTTGATTTGGGTGTATTACCGTTTTGCCTATAAAACCACAAAGAATATCGCCCTTTATCTCGCTTTCGAGTCCGGTGTCCCAGCCGTTGCCGTTGAAATACTCCCACACAGGCCCCGACACAACATAGTCAAGCCCAAAAACCGTTATAATATCACTGAAAATATTAGACACCGGCTTTATATCGTGTATGGATTCGTTATTGTGTCGCCTGAATCCGAAATGCTTGCACAAGTCGTTTCCGCCTACTCTGATATTTAATACAATATCTTCCGCTCGGGAGAGCTTATCCTTAATAGAATAAAGAAGCTCGGTGCGTGTTCTTAGATCTATCATATCTCCGCTTTCGAGAATCGGCATCATGTAGATTTTTCTCTCATACTTTTTCCCCTCTGCAAGAACTGCGTCAATATAATCATCGGCAATCTCCGGAGTGAATTTAGGTACAATGAATCCTGTTACAAGTTTTTGCGAATCGCCCAGCGATGTCATAATTCGACTGATTTGATTTACTTCTCTAACCCTTATAAAAATTTTTGGTATGAAAATTGTTGTATCTTTTGAATTTTCGTATATCTTTTTAAGCGAATTTATCATTATGTATTCCGCTTGTTCTACGAAATCATCATTTATCGTATCTTCCAAGCACAAAGCCAGTGAGAAATTTTTTCCGAATTTCTCGTTGCATATAGAACGCACAATGCTTTCGTTGTTTGCGGGACAGTACAGTAAAGCACCCACACTGTAATAAATTTTGTTATTTTTCATATACTTATCGTTAATCTCCTGCTCTTTTTTTCTTTATAACATACAAATACTGATTCATTATATCATATTTTTGCGTAAAATGGTAGATATTTTTAATTTCTTATGATAAAATTATTGTAGAATTATTCTTGCAATATTCCCCTCATTTTAAACAATATGTTTATTAATGGTCAATTGTCCATTAAATGCTGAAAAAATTTTTTACCGCTTTTCAAAAAAATATGCTTTTTCGTTTTGACGAAATATTATTAAACAGATAGTTTGATTTTTTTTTGTAAAATATAAATAAAATGATAAATTTCAGAAAAATATATTGTTTAAGATGATAAGTTGTGGTATACTTTAAAATGGTAGTCGAAACTGTAATCGTAGATTATTTGGAAGGTTTGGTGTGTATGAAGAAAAAATTAAAAGTTGCATTCAATTCACCTGTGACATTATGGTTTGTTATCATTTGTTTTTTGGCTCTTTTAGCCGATATAGCAACAGGCGGTTGGGCTAACAATTATTTGTTCAGCGTGTATGATTCGAGCTTGCTTGACCCGCTGACTTATGTCAGAGTTGTTGGTTATGTTTTCGGTCATGCGTCGTGGGATCATTTTATGGGAAATATGATGAGCTTGCTCCTCGTAGGCCCTCTGCTTGAGGAAAAATATGGCTCCAAAATGATGATAAAAGTAATGCTCGTTACCGCAGTTGTTACAGGTATTTTCAGTATGGCTCTTTTCCCCGATATTCAGTTGCTCGGAGCAAGCGGAATCGTATTTGCGTTTATTCTCCTCTCCTCAATAACAGGAGTTAAAGAGAGAGAAATACCGCTCACCTTTATAATGGTTGCGGTTCTGTATCTCGGCGGTCAAATATATGACGGAATAATGATTGATGATGATGTTTCAAATTTCGGTCATGTCCTCGGCGGAATTTGCGGTTCAATCATAGGATACTATAATATAAACAAAAATGCCAAAAATAATTCCCCTGCTCCCGTTGCCCCTGTTATAGAAAACAATCCTCTTGGCGGTATGCCCTACGGTGTGAATCAATATAACGATGGTTATAATTACACTAACAATATTTATAATAATAACAATAACTATAACAACGGTAATTATAACAACAATAACCTGTATTAATAAAATGAGGATAAGGATATGCTGGAACTAAACAGAAACAGTTTGGAAGATATTTTACTCGGGCTGGATAAAAGGGGCGGTCGTGCATATTTTTACAGAATATCGGGATATAACGAAAAAATAAAAAATTTTGTATCACAGTACAGTAACGCTGCAAGAACAAAAGGCGTTATTGTTGCGGGAAAATTAAGCAATCCCGATGAAAAACAAATCGACTACCTATTTAATATTGTCGGCTCGGCTTTTGCCTTCGATAAAATCATAATCGGAAAAGCTGTCGGAAGATGGATTCCTCAGCTCGACAACACAAAATGCGTCATGCTTACATCTGCAATATACAACTCGCTTGTTCGTTTTAAATCTCTCGGCAAAAATGACGCTATGATAAAAAATTTCTATATAAAAATAATGTGCTGGATTTACTACAAATTCAGCAACGCCGTTTTGCATATAGGCGAGAACGAACCGCCCAAAATACTCTACGGCGGAGAAATAGGCAGACACGAGCTTCTTTTTCTGCAAATGCTCCACGAGTGCAAGTGCGATATAGTATTTTTGCAGTATGCAGGCGAAAAAGAGTACAACTCGCTTGACCCTAAAGGCGAAATATCACAAAAGATAACTCTCCCTCAAATGGAGGCTTTCCCACCGGATTTCGATTTGAAAAAAGCCGAGAGAGAACGTGAGTTGTCCAAAAAAAGAACAAGTATGTATGCCGAACCCGCTGTGCAGCCGGCAACTAATGTTTGGATGTCGGGACGTGATATTCTCGAAGATGTAAAACAAACTCCCGGTACAAGAGGTACCGATAAAAGTAAATTTTATAATGCCTATTGCCGTTTGACCGGTGTTCCTGACAAGGTAATGTATAAAAACGATTTGTTCAGATTTTATACGGACATAAAAAATAGTGGCAGACGTTATGTTATTGTCGAAAATCGAATACCAACTCCTACAAATGATGAACTTATGTTTATAGACCGCAACAGTTACAGTACAAAAGAACAACTCGTGGGGGCTATGCTGAAATGCGTTAAAATTCAGCAGTATACCGAACTTAGGCGAATAGTCGCAAAGGCTTTTGTCGAAATTCTTCTTGAGGAAGCAGACAAAGAAGGCATGAATCCGCAAAGACTTACCACAATGACGGCTTGCGTTGTGTGCTGGATTAACCGATATATTCCGTTGCTTTTGCATAACTGGACTCTCGGAATTATACCTGTTTTTATATACCTCGGAGGCTGTCGAAGCGGTCACGAGGCGGCATTTTTAAGAATTCTTTCGAGAATACCGTGCGATGTGCTTATTCTTGCTCCAAATCTTAATGAGAGATGTATTCTTCAGGATGACCTCTTGTTTGAACTAAAATATCCTGATTCGCTCGTTGTTACCGAGTTTCCTACCGAGATGAACGGAATACAAATGGAAACCGCCGCTTATCATGCCGAACAGGAAATAAACAGCGTTTTGTACGACGATACCGGAATGTTCCGTGATTATCAGTACGAAAAGGCAAACAGCGTTATTTTAAAAACAATGTACGAAGAAATCGATATGCTGTGGACTCAGGAAACAAAATTCCGCCCGAATTTCAGCGTTGTTGACGGAGTTGTTAACGTTCCCGTGCTGTGTGCGAAAATTTCCGGAGTTAAAGACTCCGCACCGGCAAAATACTGGAAATTCGTTCAGTCCATGCTTACCGACAATACATTGATTATATCTTCTGTTCCGTACTTGATGCCAACTATGCAAAATCCTATGAAAACAAATTCTACGGTGTTTTTGCGTAACGGCAAACTTAACCGAGAAGCGGTTCTCTCAAGACGTGAGTATGCGTATCACCATTTAAGACGAGAAACTCAAAATTATATTTTTGATAAAATCGATTTGCTTATAAATTCACGAATTATTCGTGGAACTTTCGAGAACGGTACCGAGTATCTTATTGCGGCGACACTCTTATATATGCCTCCGGCAGTTCTGAAATTGATTCAGGGATTCGATTTTACAAAAGTAAATCCAAAAGTGGTTTATATAAATACGGGAGAGCAGTATATTTCTCAAGAGGATGCTATTTTAACGGCGTTTCTCAGTTTAGTGGGATTTGATGTGCTTTTCTTTGTTCCTACCGGATACCAAACGGTAGAACTGTATTTCAATAAAAATATACTCGCCGAGCATAAAATAGGGGAGTATATGTATGATTTGCAAGTGCCTAAACTGAAAATACCAAAAGTTTCAAAAACAGCACCTGCACAAAAAAATAAATCTTTATTCGGAAATCTATTTAGAAAGGGGAGCTAAAAAATGGCCATAGATTTCAGCAAAGCACCGGAGGTTTCTAATAACGCACAGCCGGTAAACAACACAAGTATAGTACAGCAGCCTCAACAGCCCGAACAGTACGACATAGTTGCAGACAGACAGCAAATGACTGCGGCTTTGGCTAATTCGCCCGAGATAGACAAGCTCACAAGCGAAATTTCGATACACGATATGACTACTATCGTTAATTTCGGCGGTGAAACGGCAAACCAAATCGCAAGAGTTTCGGATTCGATTTTGAGAAACACCAATCTTTCTCAGCTCGATGATTCAGTTGTTATGCTCAATTCGCTCAAAAAAATTATGGATTCGTTCGACTCAAACGAGATACAAAAAGACCCGAGCAAATTCGATGTTCTGCTTTTCGGTGCTAAAAAAAGTATCGAAAAAATCGTCAGCAAATATATGTCTATGGGCGATGATGTAGATAAAATCTATGTTCAGCTCAAACAGTACGAAAGCGAAATAACTCAGACAAACCGCAAGCTGGAGGAGATGTTCAGCACAAACGTTGACTATTATCATTCTCTCGTTAAATATATAGTCGCAGGCGAACAGGCAATAAGCGAACTCGAAGGATATATTCTTCAAAGAAAAGACGATCTCGAAATGACCGGCGACAATTCCATACAATTCGAGATTCAGTCATGCGAACAAGCTTTGGCTATGCTCGAACAGCGAGTTCAGGATCTCCGCACCGCCGAGAGCGTTGCTATGCAGTCTATACCGCTCATAAAAACAATGGAGTTCAGCAATCTTAATCTTATGAGAAAAATAGATTCAGCATTCATAGTAACACTTCCCGTATTTAAACAGGCTCTCGCACAGGCTATAATGCTCAAGCGTCAGAAAATACAAGCCGATGCTCTCACCGCCCTTGACGATAAAACAAACGAACTTCTTGTTAAAAATGCTCAGAATGCAACAGCTCAGGCAAAAAATATTACAAGAATGGCTTCCGGAAGTTCCATAAAAGTGGAAACTCTCGAAACAACTTGGAATACTATCATGAGCGGTATTGAGGAAACTCGCCAAATTCAGGAAGAGGCAAAGCGTGAAAGAGCTGACGCAAGAGCAAGACTCGAAAATATCAAAAACCAGTTCTACGGTAAGTACACACTTCCCGAGCCGGGCAAACTTCCGAACGGTTCGTAAATTTTAAAAAATTTCAAAGGAGGAAAAATTTCTATGATTAATCTTTCTAAAGGTCAAAAAATAGACCTTACTAAAGGTGATCCGAGCCTTACAAATATAATGGTTGGCTTGGGTTGGGACGTCAACCAATTTGACGGCGGAGCTGATTTCGATTTGGACGCATCAGCATTTTTGTGTGGTGCTAACGGCAAATGTCCTGTTGAAACAGATTTTATTTTCTACAAGAACCTCGTTCACTCATCGGGTGCGGTTGAACACATGGGCGATAACCTTACCGGCGAAGGTGAAGGCGATGATGAGCAAATCCATGTTGATTTGTCGCTCGTACCTCCGAATATCGAGAAAATTGCGTTCACTGTTACTATATACGATGCAGACACAAGAAGACAGAATTTTGGTCAAGTTTCAAATGCGTATATTCGCATAGTTAACATGGCAAACAATCAGGAGATAGTTCACTACGATCTGGGCGAGGACTTCTCCATTGAAACAGCTATTGTTGTGGGCGAGCTTTATAAACATGCCGGAAGCTGGAAATTCAATGCCATAGGCAGCGGCTTCAGAGGCGGATTGGCGGCTCTTTGTGCTCATTACGGTATAGAAACAACATAATTATTTTTTAGGAGGCATAAAACTATGGCTATCAACTTATCAAAAGGACAAAAAGTAAGTCTCACAAAAGAAAACCCCGGTTTGAAGAACATTTTTGTTGGTCTTGGTTGGGACGTTAACGCATTCGATACCGGTGCAGATTTCGACTTGGACGCATCGGCATTTCTTCTTAACTCGGCTGGCAAGGTGTCTGATATAGGTGATTTTATATTCTACAAGAATCTTGTTCACCGCTCGGGTGCCGTAACTCATACCGGCGATAACCTCACCGGCGAGGGCGAAGGCGATGACGAGGCTATTATGGTAGATCTTTCGAAGATTCCTGCCGGCGTTGAAAAAATTGCGTTTACCGCTACTATCTATGATGCAGAAAACAGACGCCAGACTTTCGGTCAAGTTGCCAATGCTTATATCAGAATTTATGACCAGGTTACCGGAAAAGAGATTCTCCGCTACGATCTCGGTGAGGATTTCTCGGTTGAAACAGCAGTTGTTTTCGGTGAACTCTACAAACACAACAATGACTGGAAATTTAATGCTATCGGCAGCGGTTATCAGGGCGGACTTGCAGCATTGTGCCGCAGTTATGGTGTGGACGTTGAATAACTCCGCGTTTTTTAAGGAGGATTAAGATGTCAGTTAATTTAACGAAAGGTCAAAAAGTCAGTTTGACTAAGGACAATCCCGGATTAAACGAAGTTACCGTTGGTTTGGGTTGGGATGAAGCACGTCCCAAAAGCGGATTTTTTGCTTCAATTTTTTCATCAAACGATAATGATTTTGACTGCGATGCATCGGCTATTCTTCTGCAAAGCGGAAAATATGTTGATAAAGATGATTTGGTGTATTTTGGACATCTCAAGCACTCATCGGGTTCAGTAGCTCATTCGGGAGATAACCTCACGGGCGGTGGCGATGGCGATGATGAGCAAATAAATATCAATTTGCAGAGAGTTCCGGCAAAATACGACAAAATCGTTATTGTAGTCAATATTTATGCTGCACATCAAAGACATCAGGATTTTGGCATGATAGAGAATGCCTTTGTAAGAGTTGTTGACCGCAGAAACAACAAGGAATTGTTGAGATATAATCTCACAGAGAATTATAAAGGTATGACCGCTATGGTATTTGCCGAGATTTACCGTAATAACGGTGAGTGGAAATTCAATGCGGTAGGTTTCGGCACAAAAGACGGCTCTATAAATGAATTGACAAGAAGATACCAGTAATTATTTTTTAGTTTTTTCGGGAACAATTCTTTTTCTTGTTTTCTCAGTAAAAAAAGAATTGTTTCCCGATTATCTTTCATACAAATTTTAGTTTGTTGAGTGTGTGAGGCAGTGTTGACTGCGAAGAACTGCCCGCAGAGGAGGAATTTTAGTGAAATATAATGGACTTACCGATCAAGAAGTCGAAAAGTCGAGAGAAGAACATGGTTCCAATGCCATTCCCGACTCCGAGCCTACTACGTTTTGGGCTGAATTTTTAGAAACATTCAATGACCCCATGATAAGAATACTTCTTGTTATTGCGGCTATCATGATAGTAATGTTTTTCTTTGGCAAAGCCGCAATTTATGAGCCGATAGGTACAATTGTAGCTATTTTGGTTGTTGCTACCGTTTCGGCAAAAACAGGCGTTGCAAGTGATACTAAATATCGTGAACTCAAAGACAGCACCGAAAAAGATAAATGTAAAGCATACCGCAACGGTGTTGTTACAGTTATCGATATAGATGACGCTGTTGTTGGTGATAAAATTCTTTTGCAGTCGGGTGATAAAATTCCCGCAGACGGTATTCTGATTGATGGTAAACTCAAGGTTGATAACTCTGCTCTTAACGGAGAGGCTGAGGAATGTAAGAAAACAGCAGCCGAAGAAAGCGTTGAGCTTGCAGATGATATTACAGGCGATACTTTTGTTGACGCACACTCGCTTTTCAGAGGTGCGGTTGTTTTTGACGGCGAAGGCGTTCTTGATGTAAGAAAAGTCGGACTCAAAACAATGATGGGTAAAATGGCTGAGGAAATGCAGGAAGATGAGCCGGATTCTCCGCTGAAAGTTAAGCTTGCAAAACTGGCAAATCAGATTTCGCTGTTCGGCTACATAGGAGCTTCAGTAATAACGGTTCTCTATATTTTGTATTTTATATTTTTCCAGCCCACAGCAGCAGGAGCAACAGGCCCCGGAGCGTTCTTTGGTCAGGATATAGGAATCATTGTACAGAAATTTGTAGATGCTGTTTCGCTTGCGGTTGTTATTATCGTGTGTGCTGTTCCTGAGGGACTTCCGCTGATGATTTCGCTCGTGCTTATGCAGAACACATCAAAAATGCTTGATCACAACGTGCTTGTTCGTAAGGCAGAAGGTATCGAGACAGCCGGTTCGCTCAATATTTTGTTCTCAGATAAAACCGGTACGATAACAAAAGGCAAACTCGAAGTTGTTGATTTCTTTACCGCAGACGGCAAATCAATAGAAATATCAGAACTTTCGAAGCATAGCAAAGTTAAAGATATGGTTGATTTGGCAATCGGTAAGAACACACAGTCGTTGTTTGACGCAAATCATAAGGTAATCGGCGGTAACGCAACAGATCAGGCTCTCATGAAATTCATTGGCGAAGCAGTTTTCAATTCGCTTGCACACAATAGTAAATATACAGTTTCCGAGAGTCAGGGATTCAATTCTACAAATAAATTCAGTCAGGCAAGAATCAGCGGTCTTAATAAGACTTTCTATAAAGGTGCTCCCGAAAGACTTCTTGCAGGTGCAAAGAAATATCTTGATGCAGACGGAAACGTTAAGACTATCGATAAAAAAGTACTCGATAAAAAGATTGACGAGCTTGCGGATAAGGCTATGCGTGTGCTTGCGTTTGGTTATTCGGAATCGGCTCTCACCGAGAATAAGATTAATGATGACGTAGTTATCGTTGGACTTGTTGGTATTCGTGACGAAGTTCGTCCTGAGGCGAAAGACGCTATCGCACAGGTTCAGAACGCAGGTATTCAAGTTGTTATGATTACGGGCGACCGTCTTGAAACTGCCGTTGCAATCGCAAAAGATGCCGGATTGCTCAAAACAAGTGAAGATGTTGCTCTTTCGAGTGCCGAACTCAATTCCATGAGTGACGAAGAAGTTAAAAAGATTGTTCCGCATATTAGAGTTATCGCAAGAGCATTGCCGACAGATAAATCAAGAATGGTTCGTCTTTGCCAAGAGATGAATCTCGTTGTAGGTATGACCGGTGACGGCGTAAACGACTCGCCCGCCCTCAAGCGTGCAGATGTCGGATTTGCTATGGGAAGCGGTACAGAAGCAGCAAAAGAAGCCGGCAAAATTGTTATTCTCGATGATAACTTTAGATCGATAAAAGACGCTATCTGGTACGGCAGAACTATTTATCATAATATTCTAAAATTCTGTCGATTCCAGCTTGTAATAAACGTAGCGGCAGTTGTAGTTTCGGCAATTGCACCGTTCTTCGGTATAGAAGAACCGCTCAAAGTAACGCACCTTCTTTTTGTAAACCTTGTTATGGACTCTCTCGGAGCAATCATGCTTGGTAACGAGCCGGCTCTTGCGAAGTACATGAAAGAGAAACCCCGTCGCAGAGATGAGAGCATTATCAGTAAGCAAATGTTCGCACAAATTGGTGTTATGGGAGCATGGCTCACAGCTATCAGCTTCCTGTTCTTGAAACTTCCCGTATTTACCGGATTCTTCCCGGATAAAGCCGCTGAGATGGACAGACATCTTACAGGATATTTTGTATTGTTTATACTTGCCGCACTTGCTAACGGATTCAACGTTCGTGATGACGGATTTGGTATATTCAAGGGATTGGGCGAAAACCCGAATTTCCTCAAGGTAATGGGAACTATTATACTTATTCAGGCAGCTATCGTAAACTGTGCATTGATACCGCTCAAGCCGTTTGAGTTTATCGGAAATATGTTCAGCTGTGTTCCGTTCGGAATAACAGGCTGGTGTGTTGTTATAGTTCTCGCAATCACTATGATTCCGGTTGACCTCGTTAGAAAAGCGTGTGTTATGTCCATGAACGGAACAACTTCCGCACAGGCAGAGGCTGACGCAGAAGATAATATGGATATTGCTCCCGTAGTTGAAAAGCCGAAAAAGCATCATGAAAAGGCTGATTTGACTAAAGAAGAGCCGAAGAAAGAAGAACCCAAAGAAGAACCCAAAAAGGAAGAACCTAAGGAAGAGCCTAAGGAAGAACCCAAAGAAGAGCCGAAAAAGGAAACCAAACCCCAAAACAGCAGTAACTCCAACGGTTCCAAAAAGAAAAAGAAGAAAAAATAAAATTCCTTAATCGCCGAGAGTGGTGTTGGGGGGCTGCTCGCCCCCCAAACCCCCTCGCTTCTTTTTTTGAAAAAAAAGAAGCAAAAAAACTTTTACTATATAAATTTTATGTTGTTCAACGAACTTTTCTATAAACTAAAACAAAAACGACTGCAAAAGTACGCAGTC
>CACXHC010000254.1 GCA_902767285.1 uncultured Ruminococcus sp. | reverse complement strand
CCTGCTTTCCTTTTACCTCGTTAATGCGTACTTCTGTTGTTCACTGAACTTGGAAACTGGTGTTTTCAAAAAAAAGAAGAAAAAAATAAGCAACAAATTGGAGATTTCTTGGGGCTGTTGTTTTTTCACAGCCCCAAGAAAAGCCAACGGTGCATATACCGCCGGCTATTTACTTTGGTCTATGAAATATTTGCCTTTTGAATATCTGTAAATTGCTGTTAAATCTTTTAGATCAACTTCTCCATCAGAAATAACATCTGCCGCATAAAAATAAATATCGTCTATATCTCCGTTGTCGAGAAGATATTCTTTTAATACTCGAACATCTCTTGAGTTGATATTCCCTTCACCGGTCAAATCTCCATAAATGAGAATTGTATAAGTAATGCCGTCACTCAGCATGACTTCTGTACCTGTTCCGACATAAGTATGTCCTGCTGTTAAAAGAACAGCGTCTTTATCGTTCAGTATTTTGCAGAATTTGGTAAAAGTCGTTTTGGGTTCGACTCCGGTTATTATTTTGTCATCTTTGTAAATGCAGTAGACTATTTCTTTTTGGGGATTTTCCGATTCTGTTTCCGAGGATTCTTCACTATCAATCGGATTTTCTTCCTCGTTTTGAGAATCAACGATACTTTCGGCATATTTTTGTTCTATTTCATCAAGCGTAATAAAATCCACCAAAAGCCCATCTGAAAAATGCGTAAAACAAGCACAGGAATCTCCATTTTGGCAGATAAAAGTATAATCATAGGCACTACCGATTTCTACCGATATATCATCTTTAACGGCGACAAGTTTTCCACGAACTTGTCCAATAAACCAATCTCCGAGTTTAGCATTACCTTTCGTTTTATCGAATCCGTCAAAAACAACGTGACCATTTTCAGAATAATATATGCGAGAGTTATCATCTGAAAAATATTCTCCGAAAACGTATATATTTTGAGATTCTATGGGAAATGTTTCAACTTCGTTTTTTATTTTTAAAACTCCGGCGGTGCTGGCACAAAGTATATTTCCTGTTGATACAACCTCCATATCTAAAATAAAAGCATTGGGGTTGATTGTATATTCATGCAAAAATTTTGAGGAGCATACTTCTATTTTTGATGGACAATTTATGTAATAATTTGTGCCGTCATAGGCGTATGAAGTATCGGTTCGGGGATTTACGTCATTTATGACCCTTTTTGAGGTTATCCCCGAATGGCAATCAAATATATTAACATCAACGTAATAGAAAATGTTTTTGTCCTGAACTTCGGCATTACTCGTAAAAAAATGTATTGTTTCATTACAATAAGCGTATGTGCCGTTACGTGCCGAAATATCGGTGGAATACGAAACAAACTCCGACTCATTGTTAAAAACGGATACGTTGTAATTTCCGTCCAGCTCGCTCAAAACGCAGAAACCGTCATCACAAGGAAAAACATCAACAATATGCCCATATGGATAATCCATTTGATTTTCGGCTGTCGATTTGTCAAACGAAAACAACAACACAAATATAACAGTAAATGCCAAAATTCTTACAATTTTCATTGAAACATCCTCAAAATTATTTGAATTTAAGGCAAGCGGAAACAGCTAATCTGTCACATCTTTCGTTTTCAGGGTGACCGTCATGGCCTTTCACCCACTCAAACGAAACTTCGTGCTTTGATAAAAGCTCGTCCATCTGCTTCCAAAGATCCACATTAAGAGCAGGCTCTTTTTTATTTTTCATCCAATTATTAGATTTCCACTTTTTCATCCAGCCTAAATTTATTGAATTGCAAACATACTGAGAGTCGCTGTACACCGTAACAATACACTTCTCCTTGAGAAGTTTCAATGCTTCGAGTACAGCTGTTATCTCCATTCGATTATTTGTAGTGGAGCTTTCTCCTCCGCTTATTTCCTTTTCATAAGTGCCGTATCTGAGGATTGCCCCCCACCCGCCGGGACCGGGATTTCCTTTACATGCACCATCTGTAAAAATTTCTACTTTTTTCATTACTGAATATCTACCACCGAACCGATATATTCATTATTTGTAAATCCTGCCGAGTATCTGAGAATATCCAATGCATCCGAGCTTGTAATTTCGCCGTCTTTGTTAACGTCTGCGATAATTGTCTGATTATCGACAAGATTTATCATACCGATACTGGCTCTCAATACTACAAGAGCATCAGACGAAGTAACACTTGTGTCGTTATCCAAATCTCCTGCTATATAGTCAAGGTCTTCGTCAAGCATCGTCATATACGCTATTTCATTGTCAATGGCATATTGCATAGATGGAGTATCTTTATAGCAATACATTACTACATTATCGGCATCTTTAAAAATTTCCTCTCCAAATTCTTTGAGCGATTTTGGAAGATATAACTGTTTCAATGACTCACAGCCTTGGAAAGTATAATCTTCAATTTTTGTTACACCCTCAGGAATCATTATACCGACAAGACCCGTACAACCTGCAAAAGCTCCCATTCCGATAGAATCCATAGGCTCAGGAAGAAAAACATCGGTGATTTGAGTACAATAATAAAAAGCTGCTTCATCAATAGTTTTAACACCGTCGGGAATCTCAATTTCGCCCGTTTTTCCGGGAGGACAGCATACTAATTCAGTTTGGTTTTTATTATAGATTATACCATCATTTTCGGAGAAGTAGGGATTTTTTGAATCTACACTGAATTTATCAAAAGTACCGCTTGCACTGAACGCACCCATGCCAATATACTCAACGTTTGCGGGAATATTCATTTTTGTAAGACCGCCCATAAAAAAAGCCAACTCTTCAATACGCTTTACTGTATTTGGAATTTCAACTTCGGTGACCGAAACACCTGAAACAATTGATGTCATAGAAAAAGACATTGATCCTATGGACGTAACATTTTTTCCTTTTATCTGCGAAGGAATAACCGCTTTTTCGTTTTTTCCGATATAACGATATATCTGAACTGTACCGTTATCGAGTTCTTTGTATTGATAATCTCCATCAAGTAAGACGCCTTCGGGGAGAGTATCTTCTGTTATATAGTCGCTAAGCTCGTGCGAAGGAGCAATCGAATCAACGCTTGCAGCGTTCGCCGATAAAGCCAAACTCGTTGACGAGCAAATTAAAGCTACTGTTACTACTAAAGAAACAAATTTTTTCATAATATTACAATACCTTTCTGTTAAAATTTATACATTTATTTTAACATATTGCACCATTAATGTCAATGTTATTATAATCTAAAAACAACTTTACGCTAACGCAAAGAGTACTGTACACGAACAAAAAGTTTTTTTGCTTCTTTTTTTTTTTCAAAAAAAAGAAGCAAAAACACTTGAAATTTTGCTCGGAGAGTCTACCGTAAAATCACAGTCAACATATTCTTGAGCTGTACCGAATCCATAAGTACAGCCTATACATTGGATACCATTTTTTTGAGCTGCCGTAAAATCCGAAAGCCTGTCGCCTATCACGATATAATCATCATTGGGATATGATTCTTTTATTTTGGGAATTATAAGCTCTTTCGGAAGATTATCATATTTTTCGGCAGTGTAATAATCATCGAACCACTTGTCAAGCCAAAAATATTCTCGGTGAGCATTCATATATCTTTCATCACAATTTGAAAGAATGACTAAACGACAATATTTTTTCAGATTATCGAGCATTTCGGGAACACCGTCATATAAACTCGCCTCGCCGTTTTTGATACCGTTTATCATGTTTTCTCCAACAATTTTTGCTGATAATTCCTTTAAATTGCAAGGCAAATCGGGCATGAAATCATCCCACATATCTTTTGCGGTAAATCCCAAATACTTACTTAAATACTCATCCGAATAATATTTATTTTCTGCAAATCCTTTCTGAACAAGCAGAGAATATGCTCCACGCACCGCATTTGCATATAATTTTGCGGTGTTGTGGAGCGTACCGTCATAATCAAATATAATAAGCATACATTAAATTTGCGAAATAAGATTTGCCATTTCGATAGCTGCCAATGCACAATCATATCCCTTATTGCCGGCTTTTGTGCCTGAGCGTTCGATTGCCTGCTCGATATTTTCGGTTGCTATAACGCCGAACAAAACCGGAACTCCGCTTTTTAATCCGGCTTGGGCAATACCCTTGGTTGTTTCATTTATAACAAGTTCATAGTGAGATGTCGAGCCTCTTATAACTGCACCTACACATATAACGGCATCGTATTTTCCGCTTTGAGCCATTTTGTCGGCTATTATCGGTATCTCAAACGCACCGGGAACCCATGCAACCGTGATATTCTCATCTTCCACACCATGGCGAACAAGTCCGTCAATTGCTCCGTCAAGAAGTTTTTCAACAATAAAACTGTTGAATCTTGATGCTATTATGCCGACTTTCATTCCGTCTTTAGCAACTAATTTTCCTTCTAATTTGTTTATCATAATTAATTATCCTCCTTAAAAATTATCTCATTGAAAATATGCCCCATGCGGTCTTTTTTTGTTTTTAAATATCGAGAGTCGTATTTGCCGGGGGCAATCTCGATAGGCACACGCTCTTTTATTGTAAACCCGAAACCGTCAAGGCCATATATTTTACTGGGATTGTTTGTAAGCAATCTCAATGATTTTACTCCGAGATTTTTTAAAATTTGGGCACCA
This sequence comes from uncultured Ruminococcus sp., assembly GCA_902767285.1. Classification (GTDB taxonomy): domain Bacteria; phylum Bacillota; class Clostridia; order Oscillospirales; family Acutalibacteraceae; genus RUG592. The sequence goes on along the minus strand of CACXHC010000254.1, from coordinate 7,425 downwards.
CTCCAGTATTCTCTCAAATCGGCAGCAAAACCGAGTTCTATATTTGCGTCAACGGTATCTCTACCCTGTTCCTGAAGTTCGTATGCTCTCAGTTTATTTATAAGCCCGATTCCTCTGCCCTCTTGACGCATATACAAAATAATTCCTCTGCCTTCTTGACACACCAGTTTCATGGCAGTATGAAGCTGCTCTCCACAGTCACAGCGAGCCGAACCGAAAACATCGCCTGTTAAGCACTCCGAATGAACTCTGCACAAAATATCCTCACCATCACCAATATCTCCGCAAACAAGAGCAACGTGGTGTTCGCCCGAAATATCGTTCACAAATCCGTATATATCGAAATCTCCGTATTCTGTGGGAAGTTTTGCACACGCCATTTGCACCATGTGATTTTCGTTTCGCCTAAGATAATTTTGAAGTTCTTTTATGGTTATAAAGCAAAGATTGAATTTTTGTGCCATTTGCTGAAGTTCGGGAGTTCGCATCATTGTGCCGTCAGAACGCATGACCTCACAGCACAAGCCACATTCTTCGAGTCCTGCCAGACGACACAAATCAACGGTAGCTTCGGTATGTCCGCTTCTGACAAGCACACCGCCCTTTCTCGCAGTCAGCGGAAAAACATGTCCCGGACGGCGTAAATCTTGAGGTTTCGTGTTTTTGTCGGCACACGCACGACAAGTAAAGCCTCGTTCTTCTGCCGAAATTCCCGTTGTCGTATCAACATGATCTATCGACACCGTGAACGCTGTACTGTGATTATCGGTGTTTTCTGACACCATCTGCGGTAAATTGAGCCGCTGAGCTATTTCAGCCGACATAGGCGTACAAATCAGGCCTTTTCCGTAAGTCGCCATAAAATTTACATTTTCGGTAGACGCAAACTGAGCCGCACAAATTAAATCTCCCTCGTTTTCTCTGTCTGGGTCATCTGTACAAAGAATCAGCTCGCCTCTTTTTAATGCCTGAAGTGCTTCCGGAATAGTATTATATTTGAAACTCATTAGTAAAGACCTCCTTAGTGTTGTTATATTTGCCGAAAAATTAATTGAATCCGTTTTCAGCCAAAAATTCCATTGTTATACGGCTTTGTTTTTGGGAATCGTCTTTTTGAGTTAATTTTTTGACGTATTTTCCTACTATGTCATTCTCGAGATTGACGGAATCTCCGACTTTTTTTGACGAAAGCGTTGTTTGGCTCGCCGTATGAGGAATTATCGAAACTCCAAACTCTTTTTTATCAACATCTGTTACTGTTAAACTTATGCCATCTATACAAATAGAACCTTTTTCTATTATGAGTCCCAGTATTTCGGGTGACGTGCTTATATGTATTCTCACGGCATTTTCGTCTTTGATTATAGATGATATTTTTCCAATCCCGTCTATATGACCCGAAACTATGTGTCCGCCGAATCTTCCGTTTGCCGGCATAGCTCTCTCCAAATTGACTTTATCGCCGTTTTTAAGATTTCCGAGATTAGTTCTTTTGAGGGTTTCGGGCATAACATCGGCAAAAAATCCGTCAGTCGTGATTCTCGTCACCGTAAGACAAACCCCGTTGACCGCTATCGAATCCCCGATATTTGTTCCTTCGAGAACTTTTTTTGCAAATATTCCGATTTCTCCGGAACGGCTTCCTTGTATAACGCTTTTTATATGACCGATTTCTTCGATTATTCCGGTAAACAACTAATATCTATCTCCTTACATCGTATTCGATAAGTATATCATCATTAAAAAAAGTGGTTTTGGGATTGCATAATTTTACGCACTCGTTTGGGTCGGTGTATCCTAATCCCTCAACAGGAGTTTTTGCCGAATCTCCGCCTATTATCTTCGGAGCGATAAACGCACAAACATGATTTACGACATTCGCTTTAAAAAGTGCCTCGTTTATCACTCCGCCGCCTTCAACAAGAACGCTGGATATTTGATTATCTCCCAAATATTTCATAAGTTCGTACAAATCGACATGATTATTTTTATCTGTAATCTGAATTGCTTCGACTCCCATGGTTTGAAGTGATTTTATTTTTGATTCATCTCCAAAAGCGTATGCGACAATAGTTTTGTATTGGTTTGCGGATTTGCATATATTGCTTTCAAGCGGTATTCTCAAATGAGAATCCACTATAATTCTAATTGGCTGATGAGCATTTTCTAAACGGCAGTTGAGCATTGGATTATCGGCAAGCACTGTTCCGATTCCTGCAAGAATCGCCGAATATTCACCCCTAAGAGAATGAACGCATTTTCTCGCCAATTCTCCCGTTATCCATTGGGATTTGCCAGTGTATGAGGCAATTTTTCCATCTGCACTTGACGCAAATTTTACGGTAACATAGGGCATACGAGTCGTTATGTAATGAAAAAAGAAGGGGTTCAGCTCATCACATTCGGATTTCATAAAATCCTGAGTAACTTTTATTCCGTGATTTCGGAGTAGCTCTGCACCTTTGCCGGAAACAAGCGGATTCGGATCTCGTGAACCGATTATAACATGAGATATTTCGTTTTCGATTATAGCCTCGGTACAAGGGGGGGTTCTTCCGTAATGACAGCACGGTTCGAGCGTCACATATAAATCGGCACCCTGTGCGGACTCTCTCAGCGATGCAAACGCATTTCTTTCAGCATGAAGTCCGCCTATTTTTTGATGAAATCCCTCTCCTATAATTTTTCCGTCTTTGACTATAACTGCACCTACAAGCGGATTTGGAGCAGTAAAACCTTTTCCGTTTTTGGCGAGTTCGATTGCTCGCCTCATATATTTTTGTTCAGCCATTTTTGCATTTTGATTTCGGTTCGTTATATTCGATTTTACCGACACAACCGCCGAAATTTATCTCCTTTGCTCTTAAAACAACAACAACTTTACCATCGGGCAAAGGTAGAACAGAACCATCTTTTACGGTAACTTTCCACTCTTCGCCACTTGTATTTTTAAGTCCCCACACATTAGGGTGATTTTGATTTCGGACAATTTTTCCGGTTTCTACATTATACACATCACTGTCATCGTTTGTGTGACAAAGATATATCTTTTTACCGGGAAAAAGTGCAACTCGGTATTTTTTCGACACCAAAACGGGCGGTGTTGGAATCATCGCACCACAGTTAAGGCAAGCTGTTTCAGGTTCATCAAGATTGAGAAAAGTTTCGCCCCCGCACGGACATTTGATTATACAATCTCTCAATTTAGTAAACATGATTTGCCATTCGTTATCGGTGGGGCGAGCGGATTCGCCTTTCATGCACTCCTGCGAGAATGCTTTTATAAACATATCCCTCACAAACTGCGGATACAAATTCCAAATTCTTATAACATTACAATGAACACCTCTTACAGGGCGATTGCTTTCGTCATTTGTATCATATATAAATAACGGAGATTTACCGTAAAATTTCAGTTCGTGTTCTTCGGTCATGCACGGACAAAGAGTCCTCTTTCCTTCGAGAGGGTGATCGAGAAAAAGAAGCCTAAACAGAATAACCGCAAGAGAAAATCTGTCGGTCATTATATCGGGAGCCTTGATATTGCGTACCACTTCGGGAGCCATATATCTGGCTTTGCCGGCTATACCTAAACTTTCGCCGTAAGGAGCTACGTTATCCGTATCGCATATAAGAACATCGCCTGTTTGGGCATTTATAAAAAAATTCCCATCGTTGAGATCTTGATACGAAAATCCTTTGCGGTGAAGTTCTCTGAATGCATTCGTTATATTTAGTGCCGCAGTAACAACACAAGTAATTGACGGAAATTTTTCTCTTGTAAGAAGAAAATCCGAAAAACATTTATAATTGCTCGGGATAAGATCCATTATATATCCATATTCTCCGTTTATAACTCGTGACAAATATTTTGGCCACACAAACATTTCGGACGGAGATGTGGTATCTACGTTATTAGCAAGATTGCGATAAAATTTATCACCGTTGTTTATTTTTCGGTGATACCATTTCAAGGCATAGTCTTTTCCGTCAACTTCGGCAAGATATACCGTGCCTTGACCGCCTCCGCCGATTTTTCCTTTTACTATAGCTATTTTATTATTTTCGAGTTCGATTTCGGTTCCGCTTGGAAACAACGCCATTTTCTGAAATTCCCTTTCGTTATTTGAGTACGGCTTTTTTGTATTCGCCTTGAGAGCCTTTTATATAAGAATACATCTCTTTTGGGTTGCCGCCGATTCCCCAAAGAAAATTATCACGCAGTACATCGTTTTCGGTGGAGTCCCACAAAAAGAGGTTTACTCCTACCGCCGAGCGACTGTTACAGCCGGTAACTGCTCCGCTGTTTTGAAGCATGGTATCCCACGAATAAGAGCTGACGAGATTAGCCATCAGCGGAACTTCGCTTGCCAGATATTTTTCAAAAGCTCCGCTTTCGACCGTAGAATCGGGCGGAGTATATGTTACATACTCATCGCCGAGAACCCATAATCTCGAATATTCACCTGCATCAAATCCGTTTCGTGCTTCGTACAGCGTTAGCGTTTTTACAGGCGTATCGCCTTTGCCGTCATAAACAAACTCGGCATAAAGTTTTTCGCTTTCCTTATCTCCGTAATAATAATCAACTTTATACGATTTCGCCCTTTGATTATAGTATGCCGAAACATCCAAATCCGACTTTGAATCTATTTTTGATGCTGCTATTTGCTTTATATCATACGGAGTTCTGCCTGCACAAAACATAAATCCGACAGTTACAGCCGAAATAATTATTACAAACGGAACGTTAAACAGTGCATCTTTAAAAATTCTTTTACGTTTGACATTCATAAAAACCACCCCAAGCCCTCAAAAACGGACATTCTGTATTGCGTAAACTCCGGCGGTAACGGTTGCCGACATCAAAGTTATGAGAAAATACGCAAGCCACGGATTTCTTTTTTCTCCGTCAAGCAATTCAGAAAACCGACCGTTATTAAACACTATGAGAGCCGTCAAAACTATAAAAACTCCTCTCACCGGAATATAACTACCCACAAACAACGCTCGTGCCGCTGCCGCCACATAAAAAAATGCTATCAACAAACTGAATCTTCCGACACTTTCAAAGCGATAGAGTCGTTTTGAAAGCAATACGACATACATAAAAACAAACACAGGCGGAACGAAAATATCTCCGAGTGGAATATCGTACACCAAAAAAATTCCGAGTGCCGAACAAATCAGAATATATATCCAACCTATCGGACACGCTATCATGAGCGGGCGATCTTGCTCGCAATTACTGAAACACCAAAAATGAATTACTTTTTTCAAAATATCCGGAGCCTGATTTTCTTTTTTTTCTTCCGGTTTATTTTCGGACTTTTCCGATTCGGGCTTTTTTTCTTCTGTTGATGCCGAAGCGTCCATATTCTCATCTCCTTCATCTGAATCATCAAGTTCGGGGAGTTCCCCATTCCAAAGCGATATTATTTGATTAACCGCAAAAACCGCCTTTTTTTCATCTATTTGGAGTTCATCTTTTATCAAATCAACAGCATTCCACATATACTCGGCATAATTGGATTTATCGCCGATAGCCGAAGCGATTTTATCCATAGCACCGCATTTATACATGGCTCTAAGACGATTAATCTGTTTTTTGCTTTTGGGCGAGAAATCTCCAACAAGACCAAGCGTTTTTTCTTTTTCAAGAAAAATATCTACGTTCATATCCCACATTACATGAGAGAGTGTTTTGAAGTAATCGCTTTCTGACAATGCTATCACCTTTTTCTTAACATCTCAATAAATATAATAACACACTTGATAAAAAAAAGAAACATTTTCTGCTCTTTTTTTGAAAAAAAACTCGGTGATTACGTCAAGTTATATTGCTTGACGATTTTATGTGTTTGTGATAAAATAATTCTATCACATCGGGGGTGGGTTAAAAATGGGATCAATCGAAAAAGAAGTCGATTTGAAAAAGAAACCAAAAAAATCAAACAAAGCAAAAATATTCATTTTGTGTGCGTTTTTTATATGTATTGTTTCGGGGGCGATTTTCGGGTTGACTCGAAACACCGGCGAACAGGGTATTTATACAAACATGAAATTAGACAAAGCTGTAAAAAAAGTTGAAAAAAGCAGTTACAGTCTAAAAACAGTATCTTTCGATTACTCCGAAAATCATAAAAAAGACTACGTTTTCGAAGAAAATATATACGATGAAAACCACTCTGTCGATTTGACGGTATCTTTAGGAAAATTGCCCGAAAATATAAATTCACTGAAAGGCTCCTCCGCTCCGTTTGAGTTTGACGATGTAATTGTAAATATTCCTCAAGATATGTACATGAGCAAAATCGATTATACAGAGGGCAAGTGCTTTTATAGATTCTGTGATTCGGAAAATCAAGACTATATATTTTTTTCGCAGCTTCACAACCGCCAAACGTACCGCACCGAAGAATACGTCAACGATGAGTGTGCGGAATCCGAAGATTTCGTAAATTTTTCGGGCTGTAAAAATTACAGCAAACTAAAAATGAACGGTTCCGATATTATAACATATTCTTTCGAAGCGGATTCAGCCGACACAAATACCCATTTCAAGCAAACAGATTACATAATCATACTGGAGAACAGGTCTGTCGGAATAACTTTTGTTGATTACTCGGGTAATATGCAGGATAGCGAAGATTCAATAATATCAAGCATCACTCTGAAAGAAGGGCGAAAAATAGAAGCATTTGAAGATCCCGATTTCTTTGGTGTAAAAAAAGATGACGCTATCAAAATGGCAAAAGAAAAAGGCATTAAAGTAGAAGAAATAATGTATAACTACTACGACTCGGATTTTTATTATTATGTTCCGCTGGATTATGTGATGTGGTATCGCTACGAAAACGACAACAAAAGCATCTTTTTATACATACGCACTCCCGATAACAGAAAAGATTACAACGAGCTTGCCAAAATTTCGGATACCGTACAGTTTGGTAATATTGAAATCACCATTCCAAAAAATTATTATATGCGTGTCGAAAAAGGCGATGGCATGAAAATTTCATATTACAATCTTGATTATCTCAATATGGACGATTTTATCGATATCTATAAAGATATAGACGATTTTGATTCAATCACAAAAGAATCTCTCGATAAAGAAATCGGAAATATTGAGTATATGGGAGAATATGAAGGCATCGACAAATTTGAACAAACAGAAATAGACGGATGTAAAACGATAGTTTATTCATTCAAGGGAAGGCTTTTGGGTGACGGCAAAAGCACTTTTGAGAGTACCTCATACATAATAAAATACGGCGACCACTCTTACTCTGTATGTTTCAGAGATTATCTTGGAGCAGGAGAAGGACAAGGCGAAAATCACGAGTTTAAAGAAATAGCAAAAACGATAAAAATCAAAAAATAAAATAATGGGGCTGTGAAAAAACAACAGCCCCAAGAAAT